>JANOQU010000024.1:0-6462 GCA_031422355.1 Actinomycetes bacterium | reverse complement strand
TGGGCACAACGGTCTCGTTGCCAAAGGTCGTCAACTGCTCAGCGGTCGGCTGTTCCCCCGAGGCAAACATCTCTGCGGCAACAGCGTCGATCGCTGTACGTCCCGCATCACAGACGGCGTTGGCCTGCTTGATGAACTCGTCGGCGCCGAGCCGCTTCTCGTCGGAGCCGCAAGCAACGATGACGGTCATCGTTGCCGCCAGCGCCGCGAACGCTGCAACTCTCTTCATGGAAGACCCTCCCTGAGGTCGGACGGCACGTCAGCCGAAATTCTCAAAAGAGTAGCTCTGGTCGCTCTACCACATTTACAACGAGCATGTCGCGGGCGGACAACTGCAGAGGGTGTTGCTGCAGGCATGGAACCGTCCGAGGTCATCGACCATGTCGAGGTGTGTGGGCGGCGGCTTCCACACGGCGTCATTGGGGAGGGCGGCCGCCTCTCGACGGCGGCCAGCGTCGGTCTCCTCGCTCCCGATCGCCAGGTACGCGGGGACGTCGTCCCACCGCAGCGATGGGCTGCTGATGACGTACCGATCGAACAGTCGATCGTCGGCGAGCCATTCGTTGACGGCGAACATGCCGCCGAGAGATTGCCCGAACAGCGTCACGGCATCCACCGTCGGTGCGATCGAGCCGATGCAGGGCTGGTGTGAGAACACGGGCGCGCGGCAGTTCGCAAGAGCGGGACGAACCCGTTCAACTTTCTCTCGACACGGCCGTCGCGACGCTGCACACTGTAGTCGCCTGCCCCGACGAGGGCTGGCGGACGAGGGGAGCGCGGCGATGGATCCTGGAAACATCATGCAGGTGGGGATGGGGTTCTTCGCGTCGAAGACCTTGCTGAGCGCCGTGGAGCTCGGGGTGTTCACCGAGCTCGCTGCACAGACCGACAATGCCGAAGGCCTGGGGGAACGACTCGGCCTTCATCCACGCGGTCGTCGCGACTTTCTCGACGGGCTGGTCGCCCTCGGTTTCCTGGAGCGCACGGGCGACGGCCCGGACGGCGTGTATTCCAACGCTGCGGACAGTGCGGCGTTCCTGGACCGCAACCAGCCGACCTACATTGGTGGAATCCTCGAGATGGCGAACGCCCGCCTTTTCCGTTTCTGGGCCGACCTCACCGTAGCTCTACGAACCGGTGCGCCCCAGAACGAGATCAAGACCTCCGGCAAGCCGATGTTCGACGAGCTGTACACGGACCCGGCACGGCTTGAGCAGTTCATGCACGCCATGGCGGGGATCTCTGCCGGCAACTTTCACGCCTTGGCGGACCAATTCGACTTCGGTCGGTATGCGACCCTCTGCGATGTCGGAGGTGCTACCGGGTTGCTGTCGACGATCATCGCTCAGCGGCACCCGCACTTGCGCTGCATCAGCGGCGACCTGCCGGTCGTGCGTCCCATCGCCGAACGCGCACTCGCGGCAGCTGGTGTTGCGGATCGCGTGAGCGCTGTGGACCTCGACTTCTTCGCCGAACCGATCCCTACGGCGGACGTGGTGACAATGGGGCTGATCCTGCACGACTGGAACCTCGACAAGAAGATGCAGCTCATCCGTGCGGCCTACGACGCACTCCCCGAAGGGGGAGCGTTCATCGTCGTGGAGAACCTCATCGATGACGCCCGCCGGGAGAACGTGTTCGGACTGATGATGTCGCTGAACATGCTGATCGAGTTCGGTGACGCGTTCGACTACACCGGCGCCGACTTCGCCGGATGGTGTCGCGAGGTCGGCTTCCGCAAAGTCGAGTTCATTCCACTCGCCGGACCCGCTAGTGCCGGGATCGCCTACAAATAGCGCCAGGGGTTGGGTGATGTGCCGATTCACCGGCGACCCGAAGTACTCGCCGTTCGCTTCTTGGCCGCGCCCGTGCGCACACCGATCCGAACCCGCAACACCACCGCCCGAGGTGCCTGCTGGGGCTCGTGGGTAACGAGCGACACCTGCTCGCCGTGAGGCCATCGCGGGGTGAGCCTTCTGGGCACAATCCACGGCACGGCTTGGGCCGTCGAACGTCGCCAGGACGCCGTCCCCCTCTTTCGTCCACGAGCTCAGCTCACCGGACGGTCGAGCCCGTACATGGCAGCGTCTTCAGCGATGGGGCCGCGCAGCTGATCGCCCCAGGAAGGGTTGGTCGAGAACGCCTTCAGAAACGCAAAGGCTGCTTCGAAGGCGCTGATCCCTTCGGGGGTGCGGTCATCCGCGCGTAGCAGCCACCGGTGCTCGGTGCGACCGTCGCCGAGATCGGTGAACTCGTACGTTTCCAGCGCGTCGACGAATGTGTGCTCGACACCCTCGGCTTCAACTCGGGAGAGATGGCAGGTGAAGTACTCGTAGGGTCTCCAGTCGAGGTACTCCCGGAGACCGTCGCCGCCGACGCCGTGAGCACAGTGGCTCGACGCTCCTGCCGCAACCCGACCCGCGCTGTTCGGCTTGAACTCGACTCCCGTTTCGATCGCTCCCACGTGACGGTGTCGCTTCCCAGGTTCGACGAAGTACTGCCAGCACACCGCCGGTGGCGCGTCGACGATGTAGGAGAAGACGACATCGGCGTCGTCGTCGCTGAGGCGCACCACCTGCGCCTCGCGTCGTTGTGCTGCCACCGCTGCGAGATCCTCCACCACACCGATCACCCGAGCGAACGACGCAATCGACTCTTCATGAGCAGGAAGCCGGAACGCGGTCGAGACGCCTGTGAGGCACGGACGCGTGAAGAACCCGTACGAACTCGGCCCGCCCTGCTCGATGATCGTGTTCTTCAACAGCCGATGCACGAGGATCACGTCGGGACCCGCGAGATCGAGACGGCCATCCTCATCTCGATCGACGATGAACGTCCCCTTGTGTGCGACGAACTTGAGGTCGAGACCACCGATGGCGCTACAAGCGTCGCACGTGCACGTCGTCGAACGCGTCATGTTCACCAGCCGGTTGGTGAAATCGAAGTAGCAGGCCTCGACGAGCTCGACCAGCAACTCGCCGCTGGGGAATGCCACCTGCGGAGCGAAGCGGAACACGGCATCGCCTTCCAGCTTCACGAACTGCATCGGCGGGCTCAGCGCCGCTCGGATCAGTTTCGTCAGCTCCGTAATGATCGCGTGCGAATGCTCGAGCTCCGTGCTGGTCAAGAACGTCGTGTACCCGGAGATGTCGGCGAGGAGCAGATAGCCCTCGATCACACCTACATCGCTCTCACCCATTGACGCCTCGCCCAGCCGGAGAGGGCCGACAGCCTCCCGGAGAACCGGATCGTATCAGTGGCCCGGGACCCGTCGGGGCTTCGACCCGTCGCGCCCGTCATACACCAGCACGCGAGTGCCTGGGGCACCCCGTGATCGCGATCGAGACGCTCACTGTCCGACGAATGTGTCCCATTCGAGAGCGATCCGTTGGTCGAAGTTTGGCCTGACATGATCATGAGATGAACTACCCGGCTTTCGGTGATCGCGACTCCGGATTGAGCCTCGCCGAGCTCGTTGCGGCTTTCTCGCTGGCGACAGACCTCGGGTTGGGTCAGCCGATGGAGCATGTTCTGAGATCTTGGGCGATCGCGACGCGCGTCGGTGAGCACATGGGTGGCGTCGACAGCGAGAGCGCAGCAGAGCTCTATTACGTGGCAATGCTCGCTTGGGTGGGATGTGTGGCCGACACGCCCGAGGTTGCGAACTGGTTCGGTGACGACATCGCCTTCCGGCAGGGCAGCTACGAAGTGGACCTCGCCGGCTTGCCGATGTTCAAGTATGCGCTGGCTCGAGTCGGTGGGGGGAGCCCGCCGATGAAGCGGCTGCGCCTGGCCGGCACGCTGATCATGACGGGGGGCAAGCCCGTCGAGCGGGGCCTCATGTCGCATTGCCTGAGCACCGTGCATATGGCCGAGCGCCTCGGCCTCGGTGAAGAAGTATGCGTGCCGTTGCGACAATGGTTCACGCGCTGGGACGGAAGTGGTGTGCCGGACGGTCTTGGTGGTGAACACGTTGCGCGTTCGGTTCGACTTTTCCATCTCGCCGATCTCGCAGAGGCGGCATACCGCCGGGGTGGCACGGCGGCCGCGATCGAGGTGGCTCGTTCACGGCGGGGAAAGCAGTTCGATCCCGAGGTGGTGGATGCGTTCTGCGAAGTGGCGGCCGACGTGTTCGATGGTTTGGACGAAACGACCGATTGGCCGGCCCTCATCGCGAGTGACCCGCGGCTGCAGCAGCGGCTCACCGAATCCGCTCTCGAGACGGCGCTGGAGGCGCTCGCAGACTTCACCGATCTGCGATCACGGGCACGATCTGGCCACTCACGCGCCGTCGCGGATCTGGCTGCACGCGCGGGTGTGCTCTGCGGGCTTTCCGACGATGACATAGTGATCCTTCGCCGGGGTGCGTTGGTGCACGACGTCGGTATGCACGGTGTTCCCGCCACCATCCTCGAAAAGCCTGGACCGCTCACATCGACGGAGTCCGAGCGGCTGCGGATGCACTCCTATTACACAGAGCGCACATTGGCCCGTCCACCAGCCCTGGCACGCATCGGTGCCGTGGCGTCGCTGGCGAACGAACGACTCGACGGCTCTGGATACCACCGAGGTCTTTCCGGTTCAGCGATCCCTGCGGCCGGTCGGATCCTTGCCGCCGCATGCGCATTCCAGGCAATGACCGAACCCCGCGCCTACCGGGCTGCTCGTACTCCCAAGGCTGCTGCGAGCGTGCTGCGCCATGAAGTCCGTGCTGGGCGTCTTGCCGGTGACGCCGTCGACGCTGTGCTCTCCGCAGCGGGCAGGGATCGACCGAAACGCGCCTCTGGCCCGGCTGGGCTCACGCCCCGAGAGGTCGAAGTGCTCACCCTGATAGCGCGCGGCGCTTCCAACAAGCAGGTGGCCCGAGCCCTCGACATTTCCGTCAAGACAGCGGGCACCCACATCGAACGGATCTACACCAAGATCGGCGCGTCGACCCGCTCGACAGCGACTCTGTTCGCCATGCAGAACGGCCTGCTCGACTCGTTCACGCCGCTTCATTTGTAGGGTAAACGCCCGACGACTTGCAGCGGCTCGATCCGTAGATTGACCGAGGACGGGCGACCCGAGTCCGCGCTCGAAAGGCTCAACTATGTCACGCAAGGCTGTCGTTTCGCTTTCCACTGGTCTCGAGGACGCAGAGAAGGTCACGGTTGCGTACCTCGTCGCTGTCGGGGCAGCAGAGTCTGGGCGACCGACCCTCATGTTTCTCACCAAGGAGGCCGTTCGCCTCGTTCTCGAAGGCACCGCTGCTGGGGTAGCGTGCGAGGGCTGCCCGCCTCTCGCTGACCTGGTCGAGCGCTATCGAGCCGCTGGCGGCCAGTACTTCGTCTGCCCGATCTGCTTCAACAGCAAGAAGCTCGACAAGCAGGCGCTCATCGCCGGTGCCGAACTGCAAGGCACGATCCCGCTGTGGGAATGGATTGGAGACGGCGCGACGACGTTCAGTTACTGACCCGAACATCCAGAGGAGCACGATGACCGAGAAAATCAGCATCGACCCAGAGGTTCTGCGGGCCGACGTCCGAGATAAGTACAGAGACGTGGCCACGAACCCGCATGGCACGTTCCATTTCCATACCGGGCGACAACTCGCGGCGAGGCTCGGCTACGACCCGGCGATCGTCGACTCTCTTCCCGATCACGCCGTCGAATCCTTCGCTGGCGTTGGCAACCCGTTCTCTCTGCGCCAGATCGCACCGGGTGAGCGGATCGTCGACGTTGGCTCCGGGGCAGGCTTCGACTCGTTCATCGCAGCCAACCAGACCGGGCCGGGCGGCAGCGTTATCGGTATCGACATGACGCCGGAGATGCTTGCCAAATCGAGAGCCAACGCAGATCAACTCGGGTACGTCCATGTGGAGTTTCGCGAAGGTCTGGCCGAGTCGATTCCTGTCGACACCGGATGGGCGGATGTCGTCATCTCCAACGGAGTCATCAATCTGTGCGCCGACAAGAAAGCTGTGTTCGCAGAGATCTTTCGCGTGTTGCGTCCAGGTGGCGTCGTGCAGTTCGCAGACATCGCCAATGGCCGCCCGGTACCCATCGAGGCGTTGCAGAACGTCGACCTGTGGACTGGTTGAATTGCAGGCGGGCTGCCCCGTGCGGGCTGGCAACAGATGCTCGAAGACTCCGGCTTTCAAACGGTCATGATCGGGCCACCGGTCGACACCTTCTCTGGGGCCACTGGCGAAGCGAACGCGCGCTCGTTCGATGTCTACGGCTACGCCTTTCTCGCCGAGAGAAGCTGAGCTCAAGTTTCGGTGTATCCGTTCGCCCGCGCGACAGATCAGCGGAATTGGTGACGTCAAATCAGTGTGGCGCTGACGAAACCTCGTCCCATTTCCACCCCGTTGCCGGCCGTTGCGGCCGCTGCTGCGGCGGCCGAGCCGCGCCGACGGCGAACCATAACCCGATTTCTCCCCGCTGTTTGCCTGATCGTCGCGATGCGCGCTCGCTTCA
>JANOQU010000023.1:0-2237 GCA_031422355.1 Actinomycetes bacterium | reverse complement strand
TGGGGCTCGGCTACCTGTTCAACATGTATCGAGGCAAGCCGCTCGTCAAAGAGGGCGGTGTCGTGATCATGACTCACCCGACGCCGTGGGATTTCCACCCAGTTCACCACCCCAGCTACATCGATTTCTTCGAGCAGGTTTTGTCGGAGACGACCGACCCCCACGTCATGCACGAGAAGTACGAACAGCGCTTCGCGGAGGACGAGTGGTACAAACACCTGTACCGCACCAGTTACGCCTACCACGGCGTCCATCCGTTCTATATGTGGTACTGGGGCGCCCACGGCATGCAGCACTGCAGCCGGGTGATCATCGTCGGCGGCGATGTGAAAGCAGTTCGTCGGCTCGGTTTCACGCCGGCATCGACGATGGACGACGCGTTCGAGATCGCCTCAGACGTGGTTGGTCGCACGCCGACCATCACCCATCTCCACACACCGCCGGTCCTCGTGGCCGACGTGAAATAGTCGCTGATCCAGATGGCACGGTTGTTGAACCGCGACGACGCAATCCGCAGCGTGACGACGATCAAGCGGGCGGCGCGCGCCGCCGGCGCTGTCGAGTCGGTGCTGTCCAAGGCTGCCAAACCGCTGTCGTCGAAGGGTTTCCCATACCGCAAACCGAACGTTCCGCGCGGCGTGGTGGTCCCTCGCAAGAAGTCCGAACTCGGCGCTGATTACGAGACGGCATGGGCCCGGAAATACCCGGCTCGGTTCGGCCGAGTTCTGTGGACCGAAGGCCCGATGCGCCTGTTCATCAAGGCTGTTGCGACCCCGACGATCAAAGGTGCCGATCGGCTCGAGGATTTTCGCAATCAGAAGAATCCGCCACCGCTGATCTTCACGCCGAACCACCACAGCCATCTCGACACTCCCCTGTCGATCTATGCGATACCGGAGCCGTGGCGCCACAAACTGATGGTTGCGGCCGCCGCCGACTACTTCTTCACCTCCAAGGCCAAGGGCGGCGCTTCGGCGTTGGCGCTGAACGCATTGCCGATCGACCGCGACTCGACCGGACGGAAGTCCTCCGATCAGATTCGAGATCTGATGGCTGATGGCTGGAGTCTGCTGATCTATCCCGAAGGTGGCCGATCGCCCGATGGTTGGGGACAGGACTTCAAGGGTGGCGCTGCCTACCTGGCGGCTCGCACCGGCGCAGCCGTTGTGCCGATGTTCATCGACGGCACCGGCCCGATCTTCGGCAAGGGGATGAAGCGACCCAAGCCCGGCCGGACGACGGTCATCTTCGGACGCCCGCTTCGCCCTGATGATGGCGAGAACACTCGCAGATTCAATGCCCGGATCGAGGCGGCGGTCGCAGTGCTCGGCGACGAGAGCCTCACCGACTACTGGACGTCACGGCGCAACCGGGCCAAGGGTCAGAGCCCGAAGTTGACCGGACCGGAGTACAACGGCTGGCGCCGACAGTGGGAACTCACCGAGCAGCGCCAACTCGGCGACATGGGCATCCGCCGCCGCCAAAAACGCCGCTGGCCCGACCTCGGCTAACCACCTTCCCCAACCACTTTCGCGAACCCTTTTGCCTGCCCTGAGGTCACTTTCGCTGCAAACTCTTGCAAGCGCGGCGCTCACAAAAGTTCTCAGGGTCGAAAGCGACCTCCTGCCGGGCAAAACCGTTCGCGAAAGTGGTGAGAGCGGGTTGACGGGGGGGGCTGGGGGTAGCCGGTTTTGGCTGGGGTTAGCCGGTTTTTACTGGGACGTTGATCTTTTGGCCGGGGATGATGACGTGCGCGCTGCCGTCGCTCCAGGCGTTGGCGGCCACGAGTGCATCGACGGTCGTGCCGAGTTTGGCCGCGATGCCGCCGAGGTAGTCGCCGGCAACGACGGTGTAGGTTCCGCCCCTGCTCTCGTCGAAAGTTGTCGTCGTTGCTTCAGGGGTCGCCGGTTGCGTGGGCGCCGTCGTCGTCTCGGGTTGACTACCTGGCGCACACGCCCCGGCCGGAATCTTGACCTCGTCGCCGGGGAAGAACGGATGCTGGTCACCCTCTGGCCAAGCGTTGTACGCAACAACGGTCGCGAAGTCGAGGCAATGCTTCTTGGCGATGCCGAGCGGATAGTCGCCGCTGACGACTGTGTAGATCTGTTCCCCGGCGACGGTGCCGACTGCGCCGGGTGCCGTTGTGCCTGCAACTGTTGTGCTGGTCAGAATCGGTGCCGCTGTGACGTAGCTGGTCTGGGCGAGCCTGACGGTGGTTGTGACGGTGGACGCTCCGG
>JANOQU010000022.1:0-3685 GCA_031422355.1 Actinomycetes bacterium | reverse complement strand
CCTCGGCGACGCGAGCCCACGACCAACCCTGGATGATCGCCAGTTCCACGTGCTCATTCTCGAGCCGGTCGGCGAGCTCTCGCAACGCCACCACGGCACGCAGCCCATCGGCAGGGTCGATATCGCCGGTCAACACGGTGGTCGGGGCACTCGGCATGTCAGCAACTATAGTTGACATTGAAGCGACGTCAACCAAAGTTGCTGAATCCGGTGCATCGAGACGGCCGTCAGCACGACTCCTATACCTCCCACAGGTCACTAGTTGTCGTCGCCGGGGAACACAGCCCGGACGCGACCGCCAACGTTCCGCCCACAGCATCACCAGGCGTGCTGGTCGAGCTGGTCGTGTCTGCGGTCTCGGTCGTCACCACGGACTGTGACCGCCGACCACGCACGCGCCGGCTGAGCGCTGGCACTTGTTCCGGCGCGTTGTTCGTCGGCAGAGAACGCGCCGCAAAATGATCCTTCATGTTGTGTTCAGATTCTTCATGACGATGGTCATTGACGAGATCAGCGCCCACGAGCGCGCGATCAAACCGCTGCCGCCGGATCGTCGAGGCGGACCGTCGACGTGAGCAACCGATCGCCGACTTCGCACGGCTGTCGGCGCTCGAGCGAACAGTGACGACGCTCGCCACTTCACCCCGGCGATTGAACCAACCGTTTCGGAGGGACCTCTGCGATCGCCTCGATCTCGATCATCGCTTCGGGGGTGTAGAGGGCTTGTACTGCGACGATGCTGTCCGCTGGATACGGCGCAGCGAAGTACTTGCGGCGGAGCTCGACGACCTCGCCGAAGTTGCTCATGTCGGTCACGAAGATCGTCACCTTTGCAACGGTGCGCAGGCTGGCATCACCCGCTTTCAGTGCTCGTTCAAGGTTGGCGAAGGCACGTTCGCCCTGCGCACGAAAGCCTCCTTCGACGATTCGGCCGTCGTCGTCGTAGCCGGCTTGCCCAGAGATGAACAGCAGATTCCCTGCGCGAATGCCTTGGGACAGAAGATATGGCTCATAGGGATCAGGGTTGGTCGTGATGCGCTCGAGTGTCATTGGTTCTCCTGGTGGCCGTGTGAGGTAGTGGCTGTGATGAGGGCGGCGGCGATCGTCAGTGGTTCGGTGTTCGCAGTGTTGGTCGTGACGACGACGGTGATGTCTGCCGTCGGGCAGCTGATGGCGATGGTGCCCAGGAACCCGCGATGGTTCCAGCAGGTGTTGCCGGCGACGTCGAGGCGGTAGAGCCCACTTGCGCCGTCGCCGAGGGGTATTCCGAACTCCTCGAGACCGAGGTTGGTGTCGGGGATCTGGAGCATGAGCTCGAGCGTCGCCGGATCGTGGAACACTTTTCCGTTGAAGATTGCGTTGTAGAACCGGGCGATGTCGAGGCCGGTTGCGGCGAGGCCACCGCCGCCGAACGCATCGATCGAGAAGTCGAGTTCGGTGATCTCTGTGGTGCCGATGAACGATCGGGCGATCGGCAAGGCGTCATCGGGTGCAGGTTCGCCGGTCTCGAGCCACAGGTGGTTCAGGCCGAGTCCTTCGTAGTCGAGGATGTCGCGCATCGCTGTCGCGTACGGCGTGCCGGTGGTCTGTTCGATGATCTCGCCGAGCAGGACGTATCCGGTGTCGTCGTAGCGGAAGGCGACTCCTGGGTCGGCGAGCGGGTCACCGAAGTCGACGGCCATCTGGAGTTGCTCGGCTCGTGTCCACACGTGCGGGAAGTCTGTGAGTGCCCGCTGAAGGAATGGCGAACCGTCTCCGAACCCGTAGTCGTAGAAGCCTGCGGTGTGATGCAGAAGCTGGTTGACGTTGATCTCGTCGAGGCGGTAGCCGTCGGCTGCGAGGAGGGCTGCGGTCTCTGGCGTCAGGAGACTCTCGATCGGGTCGTCCACCGTGAACGCCCCGTTCTCGGTCAGGCGCAGAATGGTCGCCGCCGTGAAGGTTTTGCCGACGCTCGCCATGCGGAACGGGACAGATGCTCCGTTGGTCGGGCTCGAAGCGCCACTCCACGACTCGGCCGTCGAGCCACGGAAGACGGTTGCCTGGATGGTGGCTTCCGGGTTCGGCAATGTCGACACGGCGTCGTCGACGATCTGCTGCAGGAGTTTTGTCAGATCGTCACCAATCAGAGCTGACCCGTCGGGCGGTGTCGTGGGCGCCGTCGTCTGGCTGGCGCCTGTCGTCGTGGCGGGGCTCGAAGCAGGTGCCTGCGTTGCAGCCGGGCCTGAGCTCGTGGGTGCGTCGGTGGCCGATGCGGATACTGGTGCATCTAAGCCTGCTGTGGTCGTGCCGTCGCCGTCGGCGCAACTTGCGAGGATCAAAACGGAGACGACCAGACCGCCACGGGTGAAGTCGAGCAGCCGTCGGGTCGCACTGCGAGTTTGAGTTTGGTCGATCATCGGGATTCCTTGTCGTGGTTGAAGGATTGGTCGTCATGCACGGCAGCCCGGTCGATGCGCCGCTTGATGACATTTGCGACCGAGGTCATGGGGTCACGACGAGCTTGCCGCGGGCCTGACCGGCCTCGAGGTGCCGCATGGCGTCGGCGGCTTTCGCCAGTGGATACGCACGCTCGACTACCGGTACGACGAGGCCGTCGTCGATCAGCTTCGTGAGTCGCTCGAGGGGGAGATGGTGGCCCTTCGCAACGAACATCGTCAGTCGTTGACGAATGAACGGTGAGAGAGCGACTGCTCGGAGTTGGCGACCGGCGCCGAGCAGCCGGCCGCCTCCTTCGCCGCCTGCGATGACGAGCGTTCCTCGCTTGGTGAGCACGCGCCGGAGCCGCGCCAGCGAGGCGCTCCCTCCGATATCGAGGATCAGGTCGTACCGAACCTCACTGTCGGCGAAGTCGTCGCACGTGTAGTCGACGACATGATCGGCACCGAGTGATCGAACCAAGTCGATCTTGGCGGTGCTGCAGACGCCAGTGACAATGGCACCGTGTGCCTTCGCGATCTGAACGGCGTAGGTGCCGACTCCGCCCGACGCTCCGGTGATGAGCACGTGCTGGCCGGCTCGGAGGCGGCCAACGTCGATCAGTCCCTGTTGCGCAGTCAGCCCCGACACGGGTACTGCCGCGGCCTGCTCGAAGGTGAGCCCCGACGGCTTCATCGAGAGTTTGCTCTCGCGTGCTGCGGCGAATTGTGCGAAGGAACCCTTGCCCATGCCATACACCTCGTCACCGATCCGGAATCGGGTGATCGACGTGCCGACGGCCGCGACGACTCCGGCAACGTCCGTACCGGGAACGGGATTCTTCGGAACTCGCAGTCCGAAGACGAGTCGCGCGCCGTAGGGCATACCCGTCATGAGATGCCATGTGCCACGGTCCAGGCCTGCGGCGTGCACCTCGATGAGGACCTCGTCGGCTGCGATCACCGGGCGGTCGATGCGATCGAAATGCAGCACGTCGGCCGTGCCGTACTTGCGTTGCACCACCGCCCACATCTCTCTGTCATGCCCGGTCGTCGCCGCTGCGTTCCCGCCGACGGGATGTGATGTTGCTGTCATGATGGCCGTTCCTCCTGTGCGCCGATCCGAGGACTCGGCAGTTTCTTGCGTCCGCGGTGTATTGCTGCACCATGGACCGCAGATCTGGCACCGCGCTGTCGCTCCCCTGTTGCGCCAGATACGGGCGGCCACGAAACGAGCATGACGTGGTCATGCCGCTCGCTTGCTCCTCTTG
>JANOQU010000021.1:0-4585 GCA_031422355.1 Actinomycetes bacterium | reverse complement strand
AACGTGCCGATCTCTGGCACGTTCACCGCTGCGTGTCCGCCCATCGTCATCCTCACATCGAACCGTAGCCGAGAGCTGCACGACGCTCTCAAACGTCGCTGCTACTACCACTGGATCGAGTATCCGTCTGTCGAACGCGCTGCGGCCGTCGTGCGCCGGCGCGTACCGGGGGCCAGCACATCGTTGGTCGACGCAGCGACGGCGTTTGTGTCCAGCGCCCGCACGCTCGAACTCGACAAGATGCCAGGTATCGCCGAGGCGATCGACTGGGTGAATGCGCTGCACCTCCTTGGTGTCTCCGAACTGCAACGCGACGTCGCCTGCGCGACCGTCGGAGCGATCGCCAAGACACCTGACGACGTCGACATGATCCGAGCAACACTCGACTCGGTCACTGAACCGATGCCCACTATCCCACATGGAGCAACATCATGAAGCTCGAGAACGATTTCAGAGTCAGCGTGCCCATCGACCGCGCATGGGAGGTGCTCACCAACATCCCGCTGATCACGCCGTGCCTTCCGGGAGCGACGCTGACCGAATCCGAGGGTGAGGAATTCAAGGGGAAGATCAAGATCAAAGTAGGGCCCGTCACCGCCGACTATTCGGGCAGCGCCGTGTTCGTCCGACGCGACGAAACCGATCGTCTCGTTGAGATCTCCGCATCCGGGCGTGATTCACGTGGTTCGGGCAACGCGTCGGCCACCATCACCGCCGCAATGACTTCCGATGGCGATGGCACCAAGGTCTCGATCGTGACGGATCTGAAGATTTCCGGCAAGGTCGCCCAGTTCGGCAAGGGAATGATCGCTGAGGTTTCGGGCAAACTCATCGACCAGTTCGTCACCTGCATCGAGCAGGAACTGCTCGGCGAGGCCATCATCGACCAGGTCGCCGCCGAGGGTGCCGCCGCTGCGACCGCTGCGACCGCTGCCCGGCCACGGACGCAACAGGCGGAGACGCTCGACCTGATGGAGTTCGCCGGAAGCTCGGTCTACAAGCGGGTCCTCCCGGTGCTGGCGGCGATCGCTGTGCTGATTGTTCTTCGAATGAGCTTCAAGCGGCGGTGACGGCCAACGCCTTGTTCGCCGGCGTCGACCGGGCGATCTTCGCTGCCAGCTTCGCCGACCGGCTGCGGCGGGCCGATGTCGATGTGTCGTTCTCGGCGCTCGAGCGGTGCGCGATCGCGCTCGAAGTCGCCGAACCAATGACGTTGTCGGATCTCTATTGGGTCTGTCGAGTCAGCTTCGTGAGCCGTCACACCCAACTCGACCGTTTCGACTCTGTCTTCGGTGCCCTCTTCAACACACCCACCGCGACGCTACGCGCAGACCGACGCGGTCAGGAACCGGCTCCCACGCATCGCGACGACGAACAGCTCATGCCGCTGCGCCGTCAGCTCGCCGACGAATCGACATCTTCAGGTGGGTTGCCGTGGGCGACGCTGCCGTCGGTGAGCTTCGACATCGGCTCCGAAGAAGTTGATGACCTCGACGATCTCGCGATCCCCGAATTGCAGCCCTCGACAACGGCGTCGGAGATGCAGCGCCCGTTCGACCTGCTCGACGAGGCAGAACTTGAGCGGGTGGGTGCACTCCTCGAATCGATGGTCGCTCAGTGGCCGCAGCGACGGACGCGTCGCCGCAGGACCACGCGCTCGGGCGGTCAAATTGCGGCCCGTGAGACTTTGCGGCGGTCGATGCACACAGGTGGCGAGGTGATGACCTGGCTCCACTCAACACCGCAACCTCGACCACGCAACATCGTCGTCCTGCTGGACGTCAGCGCATCGATGGAGCACTACGCACGGGCGTACCTTCACCTCACCCGGCCACTTGCAATCGAGCACCGAGCCGAGGTCTTCGCGTTCGCCACCCGCCTCAGCCGCATTACGCCATCCGTCCGCCACCGTTCGCCTTCCTCGGCCATCGCCCACGTGACCGACGCAGTGGCCGACCGATTCACCGGCACGCGGCTCGCCACGAGTCTGCAGACGCTCCTGCACCACCGGACGTGGAATACGACGGTGCGCGGCGCTGTCGTGCTGATCTGCTCGGACGGCTGGGATGCCGACCCCCCGGTAGAACTCGAACGCAGCATGCGGCGGCTGTCGATGCTGGCCCATCGGGTGGTCTGGGTAAATCCGCGCGCTGCCGTCGACGGGTTCGAGCCGACCACGGGCGGGATGTCGACAGCATTGCCGTACTGCGACCGGTTCTTGGCAGGAAACACCGGCGAGGCGATGATCGACGTCGTGGCAGCGATGACGGCTGCCTCGCTGCGATGAACCTCTGGTCGAGAGGCGTCATTGTCGTCGGGCTGTCCCGCGGGGTCGCGACGCGAGTTGCCGCGTAGGCTGCTCAGGCGGGTTCGGTCTCGGTGTGGCATGAAAGAGTTGGAGTTGACGTGTTGCGAAGGTTGATCGTGGCTGCGCTTGTTGCCGCGTGTTGCGTCACCCAACTTTCCGCTCGTTCCGCTCATGCTGAACCAGCGCCGAAGCTTGTCGATGCCTGGGCCTGGTGCGGTGTGCACCCCGATGATCCAGCGGCTCAGAACGGCGCACGGTCGATGGCGGTGTTTTCCGGGATCGATGCAACATTCGGCCCGTGTAAGGACGGGCCGGTGGGATACTCGCCCGCGGCGCCGGGAGATCGCTACGCGACGCCTGCTGTGTACATGCGCCTGGTCGAGATCAACGCCGCCGTCGGCATGAAGACCGTCGTCTACGACCAGCGCGTCTGGTCGCTCGATCCGGCGATTCGCACGGCGGCCAAGGACTTCTGGCGTCCGGTGTATGAGCACATTGCTGCATGGGACATGGGAGACGAGTTCGATCCGAGCGGCCCGGAATGGCAGATCCTGATCGATCGAACCAAAGTCGTGCTCGCTGATGTCACCATGGATTCCTTCGTCCAACCGTTCACCAATCACCTCGCGGATGCCGTCGACAATGCAATCGCAGATGTCCCCGGCAGCCGTCAACTGCTTTCGTTCGACAAGTACGACGGCGATCAGGGAGTTGCTGTCGCTCAGTCCATCGATGCTGAGGTCGACGTGCTGATGTGCGCCGTCAACACCTATGAGTTCCTCGTCTACACCCCGAGCGCAGAGACGATCCGAGACGATACGAAGCGCTTGGTCGCAGCCGGTTGCGACATGATTCTCGTCTTCGGCGGAGCGCAGGTATACGCCAGCAGCACGTTCCTCACTTCGAGGTCGGTGATCGACGTCTCCGGCAATCCGACCGATCGGGGCACGGCCGCCCTGGAGTCTTCCGGTTCGTCGAACTACGTCGCCGTCAAGCCGGCCAGACTGTTGGAGACACGCGTCGGTGCCGGGTTGACGACCGTCGATGGGCAATCGAACGGAGTTGGGCCCAGGTTGGACGACTCGACAACCGAGCTCCAAGTCGGCGGTCGGGCGGGTGTTCGCCTCGGTGCGACGTCGGTCGTGTTGACCGTGACTGCGATCAACGCCGCCATACCGGGTTTCGTGAGTGTCTATCCGTGCGGAACCGGCAGGCCAAACGTGGCCCAGGTGAACTATCCAGCAGGCAGCAACGTGGCCACCACCGTTGCCGTCAAACTCGCGCCTGATGGCAAGGTGTGTTTGTACAACTTCACGGCAACGGATCTCGTAGTCGACGTCGCCGGTTACCACCCGCCGGGTCGAACGTTCGCCGCTGTGCAACCAGCGCGCCTCCTCGAAACGCGTACCGGTCCCGGCTTGAACACCGTCGACGGAACATTCTCCGGTGTCGGCGTGCGTGGCGCCGGGTCGATCACCCAATTGAGTGTGGTCGGAAGGGCCGGCGTCCCGATCGGGGCAAGCGCCGCGCATTTGAGTGTCACCGTGATCAACCCACTCCAGGCGGGCTACGTGACGGTCTACCCCTGCCTGCAGCCGGTGCCAGCGACGGCGTCGGTCAACTTCGGCGCCGGGCAGGTGGTGACGAACGCGGTGGTCAGTGGAATCGCGGTCAACGGATGGGTGTGTCTCTTCACATCGGCCGATGTCGACATGGTCGTCGACGTCAGCGGATTCAACCCGTCCGGCGCAAGCTTCGTCGCCCAATCCCCGCAGCGGATCCTGGACTCGCGGACGCAACCGCAACCGAAGTCCGTGCCGACCCCGGGACTGTTCGTTACGGTCCGGGAGTTGCAAGTTGCCGGTGTTGCCGGAGTTCCGTTTTCGGCTCGGTCAGTCGTGATCAACCTCACGGCGACGCAGGCGACATCTGCGGGCTACGTGACCGTGTACCCGTGCGGAACCGCTCGACCGAACGCCTCGAACATCAACTTCACGACCGCAACCGTGTCGAATATGGTCGTCGCCGAACTGGGTGGACATGGCACGATCTGTTTGTTCAGTTCGGCCGACCCCGACTATGTGATCGACCTCATCGCCTATCACCCCTGAGCCCGCCCCGCCCGAGGCCCCCATGCCCGATCACATCGTCGATTCGCCGACCCTCACCTCAGGGCTGTCGCGCGCCGAAGAGCGGATCCAGCGGCGGCGGTTGTCGGTGCCGACAATCACGTACCCGGAGATCCTTCCGATAACCGGCCGACGAGATGATCTTCGA
>JANOQU010000020.1:0-3148 GCA_031422355.1 Actinomycetes bacterium | reverse complement strand
GAGGCGTGGATCGTCGACGACCCGGGCGGCACCACTCTCATCGGGGCGGGTGCCACCCTCGGATACACCCGCACCCTGACGCCTGGAACGTAC
Source organism: Actinomycetes bacterium (assembly GCA_031422355.1). GTDB lineage: Bacteria > Actinomycetota > Acidimicrobiia > Acidimicrobiales > Ilumatobacteraceae > WLMZ01. The sequence continues at coordinate 3,055 of JANOQU010000020.1, read as the reverse complement.
GTGCTGTTCTGCTCACTCCCGACACCCGACGGAACAAACCACAGTCAGAACGGAATGATCACGACATTCACGGTGACGAATGGTAACGACAGCGCTCTTCCAAAGGCCGACCTGACCGTCGCACTCGAGGACGACGCGATCGTTGTTCCTGCGATCACAGCGGGCACGCACGTCGTTGCGGTGACCAACAACGGAACCCGCCCGCACGAAGTATGGATCGGTGGAGTTCCGAACGACGCCGACCTCAGCAAGGGGGCCGAGATCGGGGCGTGGCTCGAGGGCGGACAGGACGGCCCGGCACCTCTTCCCGCCGACTTCCCTGGTGGCCTCAAGTCAATCGAACCGGGCGTCACGGTCGTCCTGACGGTCACCTTTCGGGCCGGGCACATCTATATGTTCACTGACAACACGGGCGACGAGGAAGTCCTCACCGTCGTCGAGATTCCCTGAGCCGGCTGGCCGCCCTCAACCGAGCGTTGACGACGGCTAACAGGCCGGATCGGGCCGCTCTGCCTGACGAGTAGCATTCGCCGGTGAACCTCGATGGTGGCAGTGGTACGTTGACGGTGGCAGCGGTTCAGGCCACGCCAGCGTTTCTCGATCGGGTAGCGACCGTCGAGATGGCCGCCCAGCACGTGGCTTCGGCCGATGCCCAGTTGGTCGTGTTTCCGGAGTCTTTCGTGCCGGGCTACCCGGACTGGGTGTGGCGGCGGCCACCGATGAGTGATGGCTATTGGTACGCCCGGCTGGTCGCCAACGCGGTGCGGATCGAGAGCGCCGACCGGAATGACGGAGTCGCTCGCACGATCGGACAGCGGTGGAAAACGCACCCATGATCCTGAAACTTCCCGTGATACGGGGGTCTTCGGGAACATGGGCGCGAAAAGCCCCACACGTCTGACTCTGGCCGACAATCTGAGCCATCGTCAGTCGGCGAGGCGGTATCCCGCTCCGCGTACCGTGTCGATTACGTCGGCGCGCAGCTTTCGACGGAGATACCGAACGTAGACGTCGACCACGTTGGACCCGGGGTCGAAGTCGTATCCCCAGACGTGGCTGAGGAGTTGTTCGCGGCTGAGGACCTGCCCGGGATGACGGAGGAAGGTCTCCATCAAGGTGAACTCGCGTGAGGTCAGTTCGACTGATCGGTCGCCGACGCTGACGCGACGGCTGCGGAGGTCCAGGACTACGTCACCACAGGTCAGGATCGTCGGGGTGGAGTCTCCGGCGTCGCGCAGTCGTACCCGGACACGTGCGAGCAATTCTTCGAAGCGGAACGGCTTGGTGACGTAATCGTCGGCGCCGCCCTCTAGGCCGGCCACGGTGTCTTCGATGCCCGAGCGCGCGGTCAGGATAATGACCGGAAGTCGCTCACCTCGTTGGCGGATCTGGCGCAGCACCTGCTGGCCGTCCAGCCCAGGCAGGCCGAGGTCGAGAATCAGAAGGTCGAAGTCGGCGTCTCGGGCCATCTGCATTGCGAGCGGACCCGTCTCGGCGACGAGGGTGCTGAAGCCGTTCGAGCGCAACCCCTTCTCGAGGAACGCCGTGATCCGTGGCTCGTCTTCTGCGATCAGGATCCGAGCCATCAGAGGGTGTCCGCTTCCACGCGACCTACGACGTCGTCGAAATCGGCATCAGGGTCGGAATCGAAATCGCCGGAAAGAGCCGCCGGTAGAACGAGCGTGAACGTTGCGCCGTGACCGGCTTTGCTCTCGAGTTCGACGCGGCCTCCGTGAGCCTCGGCCACTGATCGAACGATCGCGAGGCCCAGTCCGGCACCGTCGGATCGCCGCCGGCCGCCCCGCCCGCGCGCAAACCGCTCGAAGATCTGATCACGATCGCGCTCGTCGACGCCGGGGCCGGTGTCGCGAAGCCAGAACCGGACACGGTCAGCCACAACACTGCTGCCCAGCCCAATTGTCGCCCCGTCCGACGTGTGCTCGACGGCGTTGCGCGCCAGGTTGAGCACGGCCTGCGTGACTCGTTGTCGGTCGAGAAGCACGACACCGATTCCATAGCCATCGAGTCGCCAATCTCGAGTGCCCAAGGCGCGAGCCTTGGCGAGCAGGTCTGACGTCAGGTCGGCGACTTCGACCGGCGCAAGCTTGATGAAATCCGGATGCTCCGCTTTCGCCAGCAGCAACAGACCGTCGACGATTCGAGCCATTCGATCCAGTTCCTCGGTCACCAACGAAATGGTGTCCCGCTGTTCGTCGGGATCATCTCCCATCAACTCGAGATGGCCGCGCACGATCGTGATTGGCGTACGTAGTTCGTGTCCGGCGTCATCGACGAATGCGCGCTGAGCAGCAAATGAAGACGACAACCGGTCCAGCATCTCATTGAAGCGGCGGGCCAGACGGGCGATTTCGTCATCGCCGTCCACAGGGATCCGTCGCGACAAGTCAGCGTCGCTGATTGCTTCAGCCGCCTCCGTCAGGTGCCGAATCGGACGCAGCAGTCGGCCGGCCACCAACCAGGCCAAACCGGTCGCCATCAACAACACGATCGCAGCCACGATCGCCGAAACGCGCACGTGCGATTCGATCTCGTTACGTTCACGCTCGACAAAGTTGGCCACGACGAACACGCCATGGGTTCGCCCTTCGAAGGTCAATGGCACGGCCAGATAGCGAACGGGCCCAGCCTCGGTTGAGAGCCGTCCCCACTCGCCAACATTTCGTGTTGCCCATCGTTCGAAGAGTTGTTGGCCGTTGCCCAAATCGCCAGGCGCCCCGCTCGCCCGATACGTCATCCCCTCAACGAACGTGAAGTACGCCTCGTCTGCCACGGGGAAGTTGCGGCTCAGGAAGGTTTCAAAGATTGCTCGCACATCGCCGAAGAACGGATTGCCAGTCGAAGGGTTGCGACCCGAAGCAAGCGCCTCCAGCTCGTCGCGTTCCTGTTGGAGCGAGGCCGTCACCTTTCTGTCCAACCGATCGAGGAGCACAGCTCGCTGCAGCACGAGTCCGCCCAAGGTTGCTGCGGCCACGACCAGTACAAACGAGCCCAGTACCCGCCCACGAAACCCGAGTCGCCACCGTCGCTCAGCCAT
>JANOQU010000019.1:0-3782 GCA_031422355.1 Actinomycetes bacterium | reverse complement strand
CGTGGCGGTGCGGTGGGTGAGGACACCGTGTGCAGAGCCGTGCGCGTTCGCGTTCAGCACCCGGAGGCCGCCGACGAGGACGGTCATCTCCGGAGCGCTCAGCGTGAGCAACTGTGCCCGATCGACGAGCAATTCCTCGGCCGTCAGCGTGTGCCCCTTGCCGAGGTGGTTGCGGAAGCCATCCGCTGTTGGTTCAAGCGGTGCGAACGACCCGACGTCGGTCTGCTCTGGCGTTGCGTCGGTACGACCGGGCGTGAACGGAACCGTGATGTCGTGACCGGCGTTGTGTGCCGCAGCCTCGATGGCTGCAGCGCCGCCGAGAACGATCAGATCGGCCATCGATACCCGCTTGCCAGAGTTGTTGAATTCTGTCTGCACACCTTCGAGGGTGTTCAGGATCCGGCGCAGTTCGGACGGGTTGTTGACCTCCCAGTCGTTCTGCGGCGCCAGACGGATTCGTGCCCCGTTGGCCCCGCCGCGCTTGTCGCTGTTGCGGAACGTCGACGCCGACGCCCACGCGGTCGAGACCAGCTCGGAGATGGTCAGGCCGGATCCCAAGATGCTCGACTTGAGGGAGGCGATGTCGTCGTTGCCGATCAGTTCGTGGTCGACGGCGGGCACCGGATCTTGCCAGATCAATTCCTCTTGCGGTACTTCTGGGCCGAGGTAACGGGCGATTGGACCCATGTCGCGGTGGGTCAGCTTGAACCATGCCCGAGCAAATGCATCGGCGAATTCGGCCGGGTTCTCATGGAACCGTCGCGAGATTGGCTCGTAGATGGGATCCATTTTCAAAGCCATGTCAGCGGTGGTCATCATCGGGGCGTGGGTCCTCGACGAGTCGTGGGCGTCCGGTACGGTGCCGAGCGCTTCGGGGTTCGATGGAGTCCATTGCTGGGCGCCGGCCGGGCTGTGTGTCAGTTCCCAGTCGTAGCCGAACAGTACGTCGAAATAGGTGTTGTCCCAAGTAATCGGGGTGGGGGTCCACGCGCCCTCGATGCCGCTGGTCGTGGTGTCGACGCCCTTTCCGGTGCCGAAGCTGTTCTTCCATCCATGACCCATTTGTTCGATCGGGGCGGCTTCGGGTTCCGGACCGACGAGGTCGGGATCACCGGCACCGTGGGCCTTGCCGAAGGTGTGTCCGCCGGCAACGAGCGCGACGGTCTCTTCATCGTTCATTGCCATCCGGGCGAACGTTTCGCGGATGTCACGAGCCGATCCGAGTGGATCAGCGACGCCATTCGGACCTTCCGGGTTCACATAGATCAGACCCATCTGAACGGCGCCGAGCGGGTTCATGAGTTCGCGGTCGCCGCTGTAGCGCTCGTCACCGAGCCACGTGGTCTCCGGACCCCAGTAGATGTCCTCTTCCGGTGCCCAGACGTCTTCGCGACCGCCTGCAAATCCGAACGACTCGAAGCCCATCGATTCCAGGGCGACGTTGCCGGCGAGGATCATCAGGTCGGCCCACGACAGCTTGCGGCCGTACTTCTGCTTGATCGGCAGCAGCAGCGTGCGTGCCTTGTCCAAGTTGCCGTTGTCGGGCCAACTGTTCAGCGGAGCGAATCGCTGGGTTCCACTGGACGCGCCGCCGCGACCATCCTTGATCCGGTACGTGCCGGCGCTGTGCCAAGCCATCCGAATGAAGAACGGGCCGTAGTGGCCGTAGTCAGCGGGCCACCAGTCTTGCGACGACGTCATCAGCGTCGTCAGATCCTGCTTCACGGCTGCAAGGTCGAGCGTCTTGAACTCTTTGGCGTAATCAAAGTCGTCGCCCATTGGGTTGGCCATTGCCGAGTTTTGGTGCAGCATCGTCAACGTCAACTGATTCGGCCACCAGTGCTGGTTCGCCGTCGATCCAACAGCCGTATGGCCAGCGTGTGGGCCGCCCATCACGGGACAGGTTTGTACCGTGTCGTTGATCTCGAGTGCCTTCTGGTCAGTCATTTGATGCTCCTTGAACTGAATGAGTTGTGTCGGTGTGGTCGGTGTAGTTCTTGTTGGTCTGTTGGCAGGCCGGGCAAAAGCCCCAGTAGATGACCTCGGCCTCGTCGATCTCGAAGCCGTGGTCATCATCGGCTGTGAGGCAGGGCACGTCACCGACTGCGCAGTCGATGTCGAACATGCTGGCGCAGACGCGACAAATCAGGTGATGGTGGTTGTCGCCGACGCGATCTTCGAATCGGGCCGGGGATCTGGCCGGCTGGATCCGGCGGATCAGGCTCTTGTCGACGAGGACACCAAGCGTGTCGTAGACGGCTTGGCGTGAAATCGTCCCGATGACGGACCGGACGTCGTCGGTCAGTTCGTCAACCGTGGCGTGAGGACGCGATGTAACGGCTCGCATGATGGCCAATCTCTGAGCAGTCACTTGGACGCCGTTGCGGCGCAGAAGCTGATCCACCCCGTCTCTCGGTTTCGTCATCCAGACATCACACCACATATTCTGGACAGAGTCAAGAATTGGATCGATGCTGGTCCGTGCGGGCCGTGTCGCTGTCGCTGTCGGCTGAGCGCTGCGGGTGGTGGAAAACACTCCCATGTTCCTGAAACTCGCCGTGATACGGGATCTTCGGGATCATGGGCGTGGTTTCCGCCAATGATCGGCTCCGTTATGACAGGCCGGAGAAATCGACTTGCCCTGTCGTCATTGCGGCGCCGAAGCCGCCGTCTGCGATGAGATCGGTGCCGTTCACGTAGGACGCTGCCTCGCTGCCGAGGAAGGCGAGTGGCATCGCAACTTCACGCGCCGTCATGATCGTGCCCGTCGTCTGCGAGATATTCCAGTCGATCACCTTCGCGCCGATTGTCTGCTTGAAGTCCTCGAGCAACGGGGTGTCGATCGGGGCGGGGCACACCGAGTTGGTGCGTACCCCAGACTTGATCGTGGTGCGGCTGTGGCGCATGCCCCACACCCGGACGACTTCTTTGGAGAACGAGTACGAATCGGACCCGATGCCGGCAAGGTTCTCGTCGATCCAATCGAGCGAAGCGTCCCAGTCGCCGATATCGAGCAACTGATTGATCTCGGTGAAGTGCGACGCCCATTGCCCGCCAGCGATCGACGCCGTGTTGACGATTGCGCCGCCAGAAGAAATCTGGGGGAGCAGTGCTTCAGAGAGGCGGCGAAGCGCGAGGTAGTTCACTGCGAGCACGATCTGTGGTGCCTGTGTCGACGCAACTCCGGCGTTGTTGAACAGCACGTCCACCGGGCCTTCGATCTCAGCGATCGCTGCATCGACGGCGCCGCGCTCGGAGAGGTTGCAGGCGATGAACTTCGCGTGAGGCCCGGACGGCTCCTTGATGTCGAGCACTGTCACCTCGGGTCCTCCCAACTCGACCAGGAGGTCCAGGAGTGCAGCGCCAACGCCGGTTGCCGCGCCGGTAACCACGACGCGTCGACCTGCGTAACTGAATGGATTGGTCATCGGTGTTCTCCTGGTGGTGTCAAGCCTGCGCGTTGCTGGTGACTTGCCCGTCAGGCTGCCATGGATCGACACCGCTGGCCGATCCGGAAGCAAAGTTGACGGAGAGCCGTTGAAAAGCCTGCGATCGGCGCGCTCGTTCAGATCTATGGTGATCCCAAACGCCGAGCGAATGGAGGGTTGAACCACATGAATGTGTCTGTGCTGATCCCGACCGGTCGCGTTTGCCCGCACGCCTGATTCGTCCTTGCGACGCCTCGTGCACGACGGCCGGTCAATCACCCGCTGTCCTGCAACTCCTGCAACCACGAGGTTCTCATGTCAACGAACACCCCGGGTCCGACGCCGTTGGACCAC
>JANOQU010000018.1:0-3527 GCA_031422355.1 Actinomycetes bacterium | reverse complement strand
CCGAGCGCGTCGCGCGCGGCATTGGTGATCAGTTCCTCGGTCAGGGCGATGATGTCGCTGACGTCTGCAAACGCTTGGTAGGACTCCATCATCGTGAACTCTGGATTGTGACGGGTGCTCATACCCTCGTTACGGAAGATTCGGCCGATCTCGAAGACCCGTTCCATCCCGCCAACGATGAGGCGCTTGAGGTGCAACTCCAATGCGATCCGTAAGTACATGTCGAGATCCAGCGTGTTGTGGTGGGTGACGAAGGGTCGCGCATGGGCGCCGCCCACCTCCATATGCAAGACCGGAGTCTCGACCTCGATGTAGCCCTTTCCGGCAAGCGTGCGGCGAAAGCTGGAGATCACTTCGTGGCGGATCGCGAACGCCCGTCGCGCCTCTTCGTTGACGATCAGGTCCGCGTATCGCTGACGGAACCGGGTGTCGGTGTCAGTCAAACCCTTCCACTTGTCCGGCATCGGCCGGACGGCCTTGGACAGCAATTGCAACGATTGCACCTTCACGCTGAGTTCGCCGGTGCGGGTCGTCATCACGATGCCCTCCACGCCGATCCAATCGCCGAGGTCGAGATCGGCGATTGCCGCAAACGCCTCGTCGCCGACGACAGCCTTGGAAATGAACAGTTGGATCTGATCGGTACGGTCGCGCAGTTGGGCGAAGATCAGCTTGCCGCTGTCGCGACGAAGCATCATCCGGCCGGCGACGGACACTCGGGTCTCGGTCTCGGTACCAGGCTCCAGCGAACCGTGGTCGGTTCTGATCTGGTCGAGGGTGTGGCTGCGATCGAACCGGTATGGATACGGTTCGGTGCCTGCCGCCCGGAGGCCGTCTAACTTCGCCAACCGCTTGGCCTTCTCCGCCACCAGTCCACTACCGCTGAGCAGGTCATCGGTCTCTACAAGTGCGGGATCTGGCTGGTCGTTCACGGGCCTGCACCGTATCCGACGGTTCACCAGCCCCCGCAGACGAATTCCAGGCGCGGTGAATCGGGCACGGACAGTGCGTAGGGTGAACGGCGCATGACCTTCAGGACGTGGCCGTGAGACGGCCGATCATCACCGCTCTGAGCGTGCTGGCCCTGACGAGTTCGCTGACCAGCGCCGGCGCTGCGGGAACGATCGAGACGATCACGACCCCCGCAAGCGTGTTGGCCCCGGCCGAGCGGATCAATGCGCTCGCCGATGTCGTCACCATCTTCAATAAGGGCAATGCGGTCAGCGATGTGGTGTTCGCCAAGGCGACCGCAGCCGCCGCCACTGTCGGCGCAGCCTGGGCGCTCGGGCGGGGCGCGACGGTCGGACTTCAGTCCGTTCGACGAGCCAATGAATTCGTCAAGCTCGCGCCAGCCAACTTTCAGTACCCGCTGTCGATCACGGCGTTGCCAACCAGTGCGGTCGGACCACTGATGGGCACCAGTGTCGCCTCGGTACTCGGATCCGGTCAGATCGTGATGAGCGTAACGAGTTCGCAACTCAACGGCAGTGTTCAAGTCGGTGACGTGGTCGACCTCATCGCCAGTGATGGCCTTCCGAGAACGTTCACCGTAGGAATGATTGCGGCCGACAGTGTCGTCGGGGGCACCGAATTGGTGGTCACGCCAGCGATGGCGGACCAATTGGGCCTCCTGATCGACACAAGGGTCGTCCTGTGGGGCTTCCCGACCCGCGGCGCCGTCGACGCAGCGCTCGTCGCCCAGGAATTGACCACCCGCTCCGATACTCGGATCAGACGAAGTTGGGACGCGATCGATCCTGACCTCACGCTTGGACTCGCGTCGACCAAGACACTGCTCGGAGAGTTCGCTTATAACGTTGCGGCTGACGATTCGGTCACCCTCGCCGGCAGTTGGGTCTCGACCTATCTACCGCCTGACCGTGAAGTGTTGCTTGCGGAGATTCCGATCCGCGCCCGGTGCAACCTCCAGATCCGTGCCGATCTGGTAGCCGCTTTGACCGACGTGTACCTTGCCGGCCTTGCTGGCGCATTCGACCTCGGCAACACCAACACCTACGGCGGGTGTTTCAACGCCCGGTTCAATCGGCTGAGTGCTGCGATCGGCTCGCTGTCGCGTCACTCGTGGGGTGGAGCACTCGACGCCAATACAGCGACCAATGCCCAAGGCTCCGTGCCAACCATGAATTGCGGGGTCGTGCGCATCTTCCGCAAGCACAACTTTGCTTGGGGAGGAAACTTCTTGACGCCGGACGGGATGCACTTCGAGTGGGTCGGAACCCGCCGTGATCAGTTCCAGTACCCATCCGCGTACTGTCCAAATCTGCCGGTCGCTCCGGGCACAGAGTCAGCCAGCCCGCCGCTGCCCGAGTTCGCGCCAGGTGCCCAAACGAGTCGTGCCACATTGTTCGCCGACGACGGCTGGGCCGGCGAGTAGGTAGCCTCGGCGCTCGTGGCGACCAGATTCGTGATCATTGGCGGTGGGCCGGCGGGTAATGCCGCAGCGACGCACGCGGCACGACTCGGTGCCAAGGTCACCATGGTCGAGCGCGATGTCATCGGCGGGGCAGCGCACCTTTGGGACTGCATCCCCTCCAAGACGATGATCGCAACTGGCGGGGCGATCAGCTTCACCCGCCGGATCGGCGGCATGGGATTGGAGCAGCAAGATGCCGAGATCGATACGCCCGCACTGACTGAACGAATCGACGCGATCAAGAGTCGGCTTCAACGCAACACGACGCGGCTGCTCGAGAGTCAGGACGTACGGATGGTCATGGGGTCGGCCCGTCTGCTCGGTCCGAATCGGGTTGAGATCACGACCTCGGAGTCGGTCGAAGTCGTGGAGGCCGATGCGATTCTGATTGCCACTGGCTCACGGCCGCGCATTCCCGACTGGTGCGTGCCAGATGGCGAACGAATTCTCACGACCCGCGACTGCTATCCGCCGAAGATCTTTCCGACCAGCATGACGGTGGTGGGCTCCGGCGTCACCGGCGTGGAGTTCGTGCACATGTTCTCGTCGTTCGGGGCCGCCGTAACGCTTGTCGTCAGCCGCCAACAGGTTCTGCCGAACAAGGACCCAGAGGTCGCAGCCGTGCTCGAGGATGATTTCCTGACGCGAGGGGTGCGTTTACTCAAGGGCGCCCGGGCCACCTCGATCGAGCGTGTCGGCGACGAGGTCGTCGTCAGTTGCGACGACGGCCGGGTTGTACGCAGCAGCCATGCCGTGCTCGCGATCGGCTCCGTTCCGAACACAGACACGCTCGGTCTCGAAGCTGCGGGTGTCGTCACCGAAAACGGCTACGTCACCATCAATCGTCACTGCCAGAGCAATATTGGCCACATCTACGCGGCCGGCGACGTGAGCGGCAAGTTGCCCCTGTCATCGGTGGCGAGCATGCAGGGGCGCAAGGTCGCCGAGCATGTCATGGGCCTCCAGAAAGTTGCCCACCGCCATCTGGACTACGACAAGGCTGCTTCGGCGATCTTCACCGAACCAGAGATCGCCGACGTCGGCCTCGCCGAGACGGAGGCGTTCGCCGAGGGGCGCAAGATCCGCGTCACGA
>JANOQU010000017.1:0-2919 GCA_031422355.1 Actinomycetes bacterium | reverse complement strand
TGCGAACTGAACATCTGGGTTGGATGCGCACTGCTCGTTGTATCGCGGGTTGCGGCGGGTACCGTCGCGAGGTGGACCCGAAGCGAACCAAAGCCCGGTTCCGGGAATTGCTACTCCTTCCCGACCGAGAGCTACCCCTCGACGAACTCTGTCTGCTGCTATGTCAACTCGCTGGATTCGATATCGACATCGACGACGAGCAGCGCAAGCTCGACCTGTCGGCACTGCCGATTCCGCAGAGCTTCGAGGGTCTGATGACCCACCTCTTTCAAGGCCCGGCAGCGATTCGAGGCAACGCTGACGATTACTACAACATCGGCAACTCGATGCTGAGCGAGGTCCATCGGTCAGGTCTCGGAATTCCGATTTCATTGTCTGTGCTCGGCATGGAACTCGGTCGTCGGGCTGGCGTCGGCCTGATTGGCGTTGGAATGCCCGGTCACTTTCTTGTTCGCAGCACCGACGATCGAGATCTGTTCGCCGATCCGTTCGGAGGCGGCCGGATCCTCGACGCCGATGGAGTGCGCCAGTTGTTCAGCAGGATCACCAGTGGTCGGGCACCATGGAACGACGCCTACCTTCGCCCGGTCACGACCCGCAACATCGTGTTCCGGATCTTGAACAACATCAACGTGGCCTGCAACAAGAGCGTGTCCGCCGCCGTGAACCTGCCGTGGGTGCTGGAGTTGTTGAGCTTGTTCCCGAATGGTCAGCCCTATGACGACCGTGCCGCAGGCCGAGCGATGGCGCAGTTCAACTGATCGATCGGGCCGCGCCGAAGATTCACGGCGCCTACGGTTCTCGGCGGTTCGATACCGCTCGGTAACCTGCAGTCATGACCGTTCTCGACTCGACGACTGACTCCGACCTCACGCCTGACGAACGCCAGGTCGTTGATCTCGTCCAGGAACTGCTGACGAACTACCCGCCGAAGTCAACTGATTCGGTCACGTTCCTCGGTGCCCAATTCGACGCTGGTCTGGCGTGGGTTCACTTTCCAGTTGGCCACGGCGGGCTGGGACTCAATCCGAAGTTGCAGAAGCTGGTCAACGAGCGGGTCTTCGCCGAGGGAGCGCCGCATGCGGGCTCGCGCAATCCAATCGGGTACGGCATGTGCGGACCAACGGTTGCGGTCTGGGGAAGCGAGGCCCAGAAATCTCGGTACCTCCGTCCCCTCTTCACGGGTGAAGAAATCTGGTGCCAACTGTTCAGCGAGCCCGGCGCAGGATCGGACTTTGCCGGGCTGTCCGCAAAGGGTGTCAAGGACGGCGATGAGTGGATCTGCAACGGCCAGAAGGTGTGGACGACCCTCGCCCACCTCTCCCGCTGGGGTTTGTTGGTCGTTCGCACTGCCCCAGAGGCTGTCAAGCACGCCGGCCTGACGGCGTTCGTCGTCGACATGCATGCGCCGACGGTGCAGGTTCTGCCACTTCGGCAGATGACCGGTGAGGCCGAGTTCAACGAGGTCTTCTTCACGGACACGCGAATTCACGAAAGCGAGATGCTCGGGCAGCCGGGCGACGGTTGGCGAGTCTCGTTGACGACGCTGATGAACGAGCGGGTATCGATCGGCGGAGCGATTCCGGCCAAGGGTTCCGGCGTCATTCGCGATCTCGTCAACACGTGGAACGATCTGCCCGCGGATCGCAAGAATCCCGCGGCTCGAGACGAGGTGATGAAGCTCTGGATCAGGGCGGAGATCTTGCGGCTGACCAACATTCGCGCCAACCAGAACCGCAAGATGGGCGATCCGGGTCCAGAGGGTTCGATTGGCAAGGGTGCGTCGGCAGAATTGAACAAGGCCGTGTACAACCTGGTCGTTGACCTGATGGGTGCCGAAGGAATGTTGTACGGCAGCTATGCAATGACCCGGCCGAGTCATGCCATGGCGTTCGAGACGATGCAAAAGGCATTCCTACGGATGCGGGCAAACTCGATCGAGGGCGGCACAACCGAAGTCATGAAGAACATCCTCGGCGAACGGATTCTCGGCCTGCCTGGTGATGTTCGCGTCGATCGTGACCGACCCTGGAGCGAAGTTCCTCGTAACTGAGGTCAAGTCCTGGGATGGCTGCTTGCGTTCGACCGATCCGACATGCAGAATGCATGCATGACATCGATCACGATCCGCGATGTACCGAAAGACACCCGTGACGAGCTCGCGTCCCGCGCGGCATTGTCCGGGCGCTCGTTGCAGGAGTTCCTCCGGAGCGAATTGATTGAGCTCGCGCATCGCCCCGATCCAGCTGCACTCGTCGAGAAAATTCGTGAGCGAAAGCGTCTCACTGGCTCGATGCTGCCAGCATCTGTGATCCTCCGGCACCGCGACGCTGATCGAGCGTGACGCCGACGGTGGTCGTCGATTCGTCGATGGTCGTCGCCGCGCTCACCGACTCTGGTCCCCATGGAGTCTGGGCAGAATCGATCATTGCCAACAACATGCTCGCCGCACCGCATCTGATGTTGGTCGAGGTTGCCAACATTCTGCGTCGGGCGACACAGGCAGGCGAGATGGCCGCCACGATCAGTTCGCTGGCCCATCTGGACCTGGTTCAGTTGCGGGTCAACTTCTTTCCGTATGAGCCGTTCGCTGACCGGATCTGGGAGTTGGGGTCCAGTGTGACGTCGTACGACGCGTGGTACGTCGCGCTCGCGGAGACGCTCGACGCACCGCTTGCCACGCTCGACGGCCGGCTCCGGCGAGCAAACGGGCCACGATGCACGTTTGTGTTTCCTCCGGCATAGATCGAGCGCTGCGCTACCGACCGGTGTGCAGCAGGATTCCGAGGAACACGGCCGTGACTGATGCCAGCGCGCCGATCGCTCCGCCGAGTGCGAGCCCGAGTTTGCTCGTGGCCATCGTGTGCGCTGCGGTGGCGGCTCCGGCGACGACGGCCACGAAGATCTTGACGAACACCG
>JANOQU010000016.1:0-9029 GCA_031422355.1 Actinomycetes bacterium | reverse complement strand
CACCTTGTCGACGGCGAACGGCGTGTGGTCACCCACGAGGAGGTCCTGCATCAGGTCACCCACGAGGACCACGCCCTCCTCGAACACGTCACGGGCACCGGCACCGATGCCGTAGCCACCCACGTCGGTGTGGTGGATCGTGGAACCGAAGAACGCAATGACTCGGCCGCCTCGGAACACCGGGTAAAGCACCGTGACGTCGAGCAACTGCCCGGCGGTCTTGTACGGATCGTTGGTGATCAAGACGTCACCCTCCACCAGCGTGTCGGTGGGATACTCGTCAAGGATCGCCGAGGCGGCACGAGCCAGGGAGTTGATGTGGCCGGGCGTTCCGGTCACGGCTTGCGCGACCATTCGACCGCTGCGGTCGAACACCGCGTTCGCGAGGTCGCCGGCTTCGCGCACAATCGGCGAGAACGCCGCTCGCTGCAATGCCCGCGCCTGTTCGTTGACCGTAGAGATCAGGCTCTGCCACAGCACTTCCAGTTCGATCGCATCGAAGCTCACGACGCGCCTCCTTCTGAATGCTGCGACGTCGCAGCCGTTGATCCAGGTGCCGTTGATCCACCGGTCGTTGCAATTGCACGGACTGCTATCAGCGATCCGTCTGCGGCGACCTCGGCCGTCCAGCCGGGCCGGATGACTGCGGTGGTCTCACGTTCCTCGACGATGGCCGGACCGACGATGCTCTGGCCGACACCAAGATCGATGCGGCGGTATACCGGTGTGTCGACCGGCTCAGTACCTCGGTTGAAACGAACCGGTCGGCTGCTGTGCGCCTCACCGATGCCGTGGGTGATCTGTGCCATTGGTTCGATCGGATTTGCCTCGGCGAAAGCGGATAAACGCCACGTGACCGCCTCGACGCCGACGTCGGGAATCGTGAGCCCGTAAATGGCGCGGTACTCCTCGTCGAATCGTTGAACGACCTCGGTGTACCCGACGGGCCAGTGATCTCCCTCGCCGACCCAGATCGTGATCTCGTTGCCTTGGCCGATGTAGCGGGCATCCACCCCATAGCGGAATCGGATACTCCCGTCAGCCACCCCGGCTGCAGCGAGCACGCGGCGACCTTCGTCTCGAAGTTCTTCGAGCAGAGTGTCGCGCTCGGATTCCGACACGGTGGCCATGGGCCGCACCATGCTTCGAGCAAGATCGATACGCACTGGGGTCACCAGAGTTCCGAACGCAGACAGCACGCTCGCATTGACGGGAAAGATGACGGCCGGCGACTCCAGCAGTTCGGCGACGCCGCAGGCGTGCACCGGACCGGCACCACCGAACGCGATCATTGTGACACCGCGCAGGTCGACGCCCATCTCGACTGCATGCATCCGTGATGCAGCGGCCATGTTCTGGTTGACGAGCTCGTGGATACCGCCAGCCGTGTCGGCTGCTGAGAGGCCGAGTTTGTCGGCGACCGATCCGAGCGCCGCTGCAGTCGCATCCATGTCGAGGGCCATGTCGCCGCCGAGAAAGTACGCCGCATCCAGCAATCCGAGTTCCAGATCGGCGTCAGTGACGGCGGGCTTGGTGCCACCGCGCCCGTAGCAGGCCGGACCGGGGTCAGCGCCTGCAGACTCGGGGCCGACCTTGAGGAGACCAAGGTCGTCCACGCGAGCTTGACTTCCGCCGCCGGCACCGATCTCGACCAGGTCCACCGACGGCACCGAAACGGGGTAGCCGGAGCCCTTCTTGAAGCGGTACATCCGGGCGACCTCGAAGGTGTTCGTCAACTCCGGCTCGCCGTTGACGATCAGGCACGACTTCGCAGTCGTACCACCCATGTCGAAACAAAGCAGGCGGTCCTTGCCCAGGCGACGGGCGAACCAACTGCCGGCAAGTGCACCAGCAGCAGGACCGGACTCGACAAGCCGGATCGGTGACTTCGCCGCGTCGTCGGCAGACACGACGCCGCCGTTGGACAACATCATCAGCACCGAACCGCCGAAGCCTTCGCTCGCAAGCCACTTCTGCAGCTCGTCAAGGTACGGCCCGATCACCGGCATCGTCGCTGCGTTGCATGCGGTCGTGATCATCCGCGGGTATTCGCGAATCTGAGGTGAGATCTCTGACGAGATACAGACCGGCACGCCGAGTTCACGGCGGAGGTGTTCGGCGATGACTCGCTCGTTGGCCGGATTTGCATAGGCGTTGATCAGGCAGATCCCGACGGCTTCGACATTCGCTGCGCGCAGCTGCTCGGTGATTGCTGCCAGGCCGTCGGACGTCGGAATCGACTCGACCCGGCCCTGCGGATTCGTGCGCTCCGCGATTTCTACAACGCGCTCGCGCGGCACCGGGGGCGCCGGGAACTCGATCTGGAGGTCGTACATGTCGTAGCGGTGTTCGCTGCGGATCTCGAGTGTGTCGCCGAAGCCGGATGTCGTGACAACTCCGGCCCGACCGATCTTTCCTTCGATCAACGCGTTCGTGATCAGCGTTGTGGCATGAACGATCGGGGCAGTGATGTCAGACGGCAGCACGCCTGCCTTGGCGAGCAGCGAGCGAACTCCGGTGCGTACACCGTCGAGGGGGGCAGAGGGCGTGGTGAGCGTCTTGTCGACGACCACCCGACCCGACGTCGCGTCCAGCAGAACGACATCGGTGAACGTGCCCCCGATGTCGACCGCAAGGCGCCAGTCGGCACCTGAATTTTTCGTCGTGTCAGTACTCATCGCGCACCGCCGGTGATCTCGACTCCACCATCGCCGCCATCGCGTGATGACTTGGCCGTCCGGGGCGGAGCGAACACATCGAGAATCCAAACCTCGCCGAACTCGTCGTCACCGACGAAGACGCTGTCTCCGTGCCAGACGCTTGCGGCCGCGAGATAGACATCGCCAGTGCTCAGCACGCGCCGAGTCGGGTCAGCACGCTCACCAATTCGAAAATCAAGCGAACCGCGCATGATGACACCGAGCTGCTCGTTTGCCTCGTGGTTGTGCATGAAGCTGCCCTCCGCACCACCCTTGATCCGCCAGAACCACAGTTCAAGATGGTCACCGAGGATCACCCGCTTACGGAAGCCCGGTCGATCGGTCTCCTCGAATTCGTCGTCATCGAAGAAGTAGCAGTAGTTGGTGTTCATGCTCACGTCGTTCACAGCAGTTGCTCCACCATCCGGCGCTCGACGTCGTCGAGGTGGGCCACGACGGCGGCGACGGCCTTGCGGGTGTAGCCCCTGACGAGCGCGTCGGCGATCGCCTGGTGTGCTTCGGTCGATGAGGTGATGATCAGCTTGACCTCGGCCCGGTTGACCTCTGCGTACAGCAGAGAAGCGAACTCGCCGCTGCCGAACAACGAGGCCAGCGCCTTGGCGTGCACCTCATTCAGCATCGGATTGCCGCATGCCCTGGCAAGTGCACCGTGGAACTGCTGGTCGATCTCGCGGAATTCGGCGAGGTCGCTTGTCGTGCGGGCCGCGATCGCCGCTATCTCGGCGCGTTGTTCGTCACTTGCGCGCTTGGTCGCGAGTTCGACAATCGCCGGTTCGATAACCTGGCGCACCTCGAACAACTGGGTGACGAGCGCCTTGCGATCATCGCCCGTGAAGTTGACGTCGGGGAGGCGTTCGGCCACAACGCAACGGTTACCGCGACGTTCGACGTAGCCGGCGATGATGAGGCCCTGGATTGCTTCGCGCACAGAGGTTCGGGCCACGCCGAGTTCCTGGCAGAGCACCCGCTCTGCCGGCAGCGGTTGGCCGGGGGCGAACACGCCGGTGTGGATCGCGTCGGCGAGCCGCTGGCGGATATCGGCCGAGATGGTGCGGCGCGTCACGGGTTCGAACACGAAGCCGCTCCCGATGCCCGGACCGCTGTTGACGATCGGGCCACTCATCGCACACCGACCTTGGCGAAGTACGCCCGCTCACCGGCGAGGTCGAGCGGCTCGACGATGGCCTGGCTCTCGGCTGCACCCCAATGCTCGGAGGGAACGAGCCACATCACTTCGAACTCGAGGCCGTCGGGGTCGCGCGCGTAGAGGCTCTTGTTGGCCCCGTGATTGCTGGCGCCGACGAGGGCCCCGGCATCAGACAGGCGACCTCGCATCTCTTCAAGATCCTGAAGCGTGGGTACCTCCCAGGCAATGTGGTAGAGGCCCACCGTTGCGCGACCGGCTTCGCTGTCGGACGCTCCTGCGCCGATCGTGAAGAACGCGATGTCGTGGTGGTTCTGTGAGGCCGGGGCACGCATAAAGACGAAGTCGCCCTGCGGGTGCTCGATGATCGTGCGGAACCCGAGGACTTCGTTGTAGAAGCGCTCGGTGAGACGCGCATCACGCACGTACAGCACGGCGTGGTTCATTCCAGTGATCGACACGCGATATTCCTCCCTGTGCTTCGGCGGCGATGCCGAATCACCCTCATCGGTCCAAGTGATCTTGGACTGATGGTCAGACCATAGCAAACCGATCCGGTGGGTTCGTAACGAGATCATCCCGTGAAGATGGAACGGGCGATCGAGGCATGACAACCAAGGGTGCCATCCACCACCTCTCACCAGTTCCGCGAACGCTTCTGCCTTCTATGAGGTCACTTTTGCTGCAAACTCTTGCAAGCACTACGGCGATCGCAGCGTAAAACAGCACACGCCCACCGCCCCGCACGCCAGCGATTGCTGGAGTCGTGCAGGACTGTGGGCGTGACGTCGTCCAAGCCGGACTGCCCCGGCCGAGGGTGCCTCAGTCGGCAAGCTTGTCGACGGCCTTTTTGGCCTGACCAGCCCCCATGTCGATCTTGTCATCGAACTTGTCGGGGGCCTTGTCTTTGGCCATCTTCGCCGCAGTGTCGACGCCCTTGTTGATTTCCTTCTTGCGACCCTTGGTCAAACCCTTGATCTTGTCGAACAAACCCATGTTGCTCCGCCCTTTCATGTGCAGTGGGCGACAGTCTGCCAGAACTTGACGCGAAATAGTTGCAAACAGATGCATGTCGCATCCACGGTGTCACTGGATCGGTTCGACCTCCCGAGCGACGACTTCTGACTGGCTCGAGCGTGCTGGCAAGGCCTCATGTCGGGATGTAGGTGCCCTGCACGTTCACCGTGACGTTGATCCGGTCTCTGCTGCGAGTTTCAGTGGTGATGTCGCCTAGGCCGAGCCAAGCAATCAAGGCCTCCTGGTGCTCCACCCGAAGACGAGCGCAGCCCTTGCTCTGGGGGTTCGTCGGCACATTGTTGGCACCGTGGATCGCCTGACCGTTGTCGAAGTAGAGCGGCTTGTACATGTTGCCGTTGAGCGGGTTGTCTTCCGCAACAGGGTAAGTGGTGCTGTTGTGCCAGCCGCCGTTCGCGAGCGCTGGATTGAACCGAAATGCCCGGGCGAGATCCTGATCGCGGGTCTCGAAACCCGGCTCACCGGTCGAGGTCGGGAACACCAGCGTCAATCGAGTGCTGCCCTCGCCCGCGAACATGATCTGGCAGGTGCGATCGATCAGAATCCACCGTGGCGACAGAATCGCTGACGTAAATGGAATCGGCAGCACCGTGGCCGCCATCAGGATCGCTTCCTCTTCGCTGCCAGCGATCATTTCGGTTGTGCTCACCGGGAGGCCGAACGCGACTCGGGCTGCGCACAGACGCTGGCGAGTCACAGGGCCGGAGATGCCATCGACCAGCAACTCCGGCGTGCCGAGGCCTGCGAACAACACGTTGAGTTGGCGTTGTTGGGCTTCGACGGCCACCAGCGTTGCGGCTTCGGCGGCATCGGCCTCGGTTCGCTGCTCACCAGTGATGTCGTCGATGCCGTTGGCTACACATACATCGATGTAATCGCCTGGATCGATGTTGTCGCCGACGATGCCGTTCTCGGTTCGAATTGCCGGAACAGTGACCGTCTCGTCGTCGAACCGGTCGGCGATCAGGCTGAGCGACTCACCGGCCGCAACTTCGACTACACATGACGGCTCGAAGACCGGCAACGGAGCCACAGCGATCGTCGACGTCGTGCTCGGGTCGCTGGCGATCGGATCGGTGTTGGTCGGACCGGTGGCGGTCGGATCGCTGCTGGTCGGATCGGTGGTCGGTGGATCGGTGGTCGGTGGATCGGTGGTAGGTGGATCGGTGGCGGACGGATCGCTGTTGGTCGGATCGGTGGTCGGTGGATCGTTGGTTGGCGGATCGGTGGTCGCAACTGCGGAACTCGCCGGGGCCGTTGTTGGTTTGGTTTCGGCTGTTGGGACGAACGTCGCCGGTCCGCTGACACTGTCGTCGGCACTGCACGACGAGATGGCCAGCACCGACGCGCCAACGACAAGGGGAACCACGAGCCGCCTTACGAACATGGGTCGAGGGTAGTCACCGCCGCTCGCCGAGTGGCATCACCCCGCCGAGGTTTCGCTCGCAGTCGATCTGGCTGTCCAGATCGACGGAGACGGACCAGTTCAGACCACCAGTTCGACGAGGACTACCGGATGTCGACACCCCGCGATGGCCGCCCGAACCAGTCCGGGACGCTGTGCTACCTTCGATTCCTCCCGCCTCGATGGCGCGAAGACGCGAAGGAGGAACCGACGTGGACGGTTCATCAACAGAGTTCGATCTGCTCAGGGCCGAACTGGCTGAGCTTCGCAACGAGATGGCGCTGATGCGGGCGCACCAGGCCCAGCCCGATCAGAGCACTGCTCCGGTTCGGGTGGCGCCAGCCTCGCCGGCCGGAGTCGAATCGGCAATCGACGCCGGCGACAGCAACCGGCGCAGCTTTCTGAGACTCGCAGGCGCAGCCGCGGCGGGCGCCGCTGTAGTCGCGGTCAGCGGCACCAGCCAACCAGCGGCCGCTGCCACGGATGACCCCCTCAACATCGGCGTCAGCAACGTCGCGACATCGGTCAATGACACGACTGTCTTACACAGCGTCAGCAACACAGCGCTCGACGACCAGACATTCATGGTTCAGAACTTCACCGGCGTCGCCCTGACCCCACCGACTGACCACCGAATCGCAATTGTCGGAATGACGTCGGGTTCGGACTCTGCGAACGGAATTCGGACCGGCATCTACGGCCGCACACTCGCCCCAGGCACACTCGGGGGCCAAGGCGTCTTCGGATCAGCAGAGGGAGCAGAGAACACGTTCCTTGGGTCCAACACGTTCGGCGTCGTCGGTACCGCCGGGCCGTCGGGCTACGGCGTGTTCGGATACACCAAGACCGGTACCGGCGCAGTCGGGGTGCTCGGACGATCTGATGAGGGTTTCGGCGTGATCGCGTCCAGTTTCACCGGCGTCTCGCTGTATGTCCGCAACAGCGGGCGCATCCAGCAAGACCTTCGCTCGACGGCTGGCGCTCCGGCTGCAGGCACGTTCCAAATTGGCGAGATGATCCGTGACTCCATCGGTGACATGTACATCTGCACAGCGGCCGGAGCACCGGGCACGTGGCGCAAGGTGACCGCCCAGCATCCAGCCTTTGCCAACGCCGGCGGTTCGATCAACCTGCTGGCGAACCCCATCAGGCTCGTCGACACCCGCGGCAACGGCGCCCCAATCACCAACGGTGCTGCCCGCCTCACCCCCGCGGTACCTCTCCTTGCTCAGATCACCGGCACCGTCGTCAACAACCTCAGCGTCCCGGCGGGGGCGACCGGCATTCTCGGCAACCTCACCGCCACGGCGGCGACAGGCAACGGCTTCGCCCTCGTGTGGCCGGGTGGCCAGCCCCAGCCCGGAACGTCGAACATCAACTACAGCATCGCAACGTCCACCCCCGCAATCGCCAACTACTTCATCTCGGCCATCAATTCGGCTGGAAGGCTCAATATCGCGTGTGCCGTCACCGCCACCCACATTCTGGTCGACGTCTTCGGATTCATCTTCTGATGGGTACCGACGACATCGCGTCGCTCGATTCTGGCCACGCGCCACAGGCCCCGTTCGCCATTGCCTTGCGGAGCGAATCTACGCCGACCGGAGCGGCCCGGCCGACCGGTGCGGACAGCGCCAACGCAGCGGCGACGCAGGCCCCCGGACCGGCCGCCACAACCAACGCCCCCTGACGGCTCATCACATGAGCCAAGGCAGACCTCATCTGTCTCGACGTGAGATGATGATCTCGGGCTGCGCGGAACTCGCCGTGCGTTTACCGTCAAGGGAACACCGTGAACGCTTCCGATGCCCAGCCCACCCCGTCGGACAATGTCATCGATGAATACATCGGGTCCTTTCCACCCGACGTGCAGATGACGTTGAACGAACTGCGAGGGCACATCCGACGTGCCGCGCCAGACGCGGTTGAGAGCATCACGTATCGAATTCCGACGTTCAAGCGGAACGGTCGGCAGTTGATCTGCTTCGCCGCCTGGACCAAGCACATCGCGCTCTACCCGGTTCCTGATGTCGACGAGGATCTCCAGGCCCAGATCGCTCCCTATCGCTCCGGACAGGGCACACTTCGATTCCCACACGGCCGACCCATTCCCTATGAACTGGTCGAACAGATCGTCAGGCTGCTGGTGATCCAGCGAACCTAAATCCGGTTTGGATCGCCAGAGCAGCGGTCGGCTGACCAATCAGCCAATGGCGTCGCGAACGTCGTCGATATCGCGGGCCACCTCATCGAGGTGTTCGCGGAGCTCCGCGCTGATCTGGCTCAGAGTTCGGTGCATCTCCCGCGTCAACGCCTCGACTACCTCGTCGTTCACCTCAAGATCGGGATTCTCCTGAGCCCAACGAGCAAACACGGCCACCACCGAGCCGAACGCGACGTCAGCGAGCACCGATCGATCAACAGTGAGCATCGGGTGGATCGGCAGGTGCTTGCGCCATGGCTGGCCGATCCAAGGATTGAGTTGCTCCATCACGATCTTCCACCACGGGAACTCGCGGTACAGCTCTGGGATTTCGGGAAGGAGGTAACGCCAGCACGCACCCCGGGCCTTGGCGAAATAGTGGTCGGCGAGGCCAGCGAGATGCAACACCCACCGCAGATCCAGCTTGGTAGCGCTCAGGCGAGGCACTTCCTCGAACAGATAGGCGCTGCGCTGAAACGATTCGGCCAAGGCCTGAAACCACAACGTCCTGCGGTCCTTCGG
>JANOQU010000015.1:0-2583 GCA_031422355.1 Actinomycetes bacterium | reverse complement strand
GGGACGGCGGCCGATGCGGACCCGTGCAGGACCGTCTCCGCGCGGTCGTTGCCGACAAGCTTGTCTCCGCCCAGCAACAGATCGTCGAGCTGATGACCTTGACCTCCGATCTGCAACGTGCCGCGGAGACACTCGAGACCCACCGCCCCGATGGTTCATGCGACGACAGATGCGGCTGTGTCAATGACACATCGATGATCGACACGGCACAACTCGTGATGCTCGGCACAAAGCCCGAAGGCGTGGCCGGCGAGAGGTCGATCGCGTGCACGCTCGGCTCGCAGGCGATGCAGAGCCGCCTCGACGAATGGCAACGTCTTCTCGAACACGTCGAGTACCGAGAACCGATCGAAGGCGGGCTGCGCGCAACGTTCAGACCGGCGACACCGCTCGCAGAGTTGACGCGGCTCGCCGTCGCCGACCAGGAATGCTGCCAGTTCTTCACATTTGCGATCACCATCGACTGTCGCGGTGTCGCCCTCGAAATCCGAGCGCCCCATGACGCTCTGCAGGTCGTTGACTCACTGTTCGGCCGCCCGACGTGAGCGCCAAGAAGGACAACATGGCGATCGTCGGCGTCGGGGCCATCGCCTGCGCGGCGTGCTGCGCCGGGCCAATCCTCGGGTTCCTCGCAGCGATCGGGCTCGGCACCGCTGCCGGCCTCGCACTGTTTGGCACCGCTGCCATTGTGTTCGGCGCCGTAGCGATCGTCGTCGTGCTCCGGCGGACACGCCGACGCGCCGCGACATGCGCCACCGTCTCCGGCCCGGTGGCGGTTGAGTTGTCGACCTTTCAGACTCAACGGTCGTAGGTCCCTTTACGTCGGTTGACGAGTCTGTCCGAGACCAACCAGCGTCAGGAGCGTCGCGAGTCCTTCCGGGGTGCCCGGCCAGCGTCGTTCCAGCGCTTCAAGTCCGGCTCGGCGGGTGACCGAGCGGAGAGCAATCGCGACGATGATGGCGTCGCGGCGTAGCCGAGAACCGGGATGAAATCTGGGATCAGATCGATCGGCGAGATTAGGTAGGCCAACAGCAACCACAGTCTGATGCGTGCAGAACGGGCGATGGTGCGGTCGGCCGCGAGGCGACGCAATAGTCGCACGACGTCGGGAACGAGTCGCGCCGCGTCGCGCAGGTTCGTCTTATCTGCGGTGTGTCGCTGGGCCCGCCACAACAGCGCGAGCAACAGCAACCAGACAACAATCAGGCCGACTGCGATCGCGAGCAGCGCATGCCACCACACCGTCAGTCGCCGCCGACGGTCACGGTGGCGGTGGCCAACCGTGCAAGAAGGATTCCGAGCGATTGGTTCACCACGCCATCGTGTCATCCGGGCATTCACGTCCCCAACGTGTCGACATGACGAATGACGAAAGCTTCGAGAACCTCGCCGGCAGCCTCGTCGCCGGAATCCTGTGGACCTCCCTCAGCCCGTCGTGGGCGTTCGCCTACCTGGCGATTGCGATGGCCGTCGCGTTCGTGATTCTGCTGGTCTCGCGACACCAGCCCGCCGTCGTTCTGATCGGCCGCGAACTCACGCTGTGGGATCCGAAGGACCTACCGACAGTCCCGACTGCGGGTAACCATCAGACCAGTGCTCCTGCATCAGCCCTTCTCAATGCTGCGGGGTCCAGCCAACGTCAGTGTCGGCAAATTTGACTGGTGTGCTCGTCGCCAGTCCCTCCGCCCCTGACAATGCTGAAGTCCCGGGGGCCAGCAACTGCCAGGTCGCCCAGCGGCCACAGGTTCGCCACGGCGCGAAGCTCGATGCCTGCCGCCACGTGGCAGCCGATCAGATCGTCGAGCCGCTCGACCTCGAGCGGCTCGACCGCGACATCGCTGACCCACTGGCCGGCCGCCTCCGTCCATTGGCGGAAGGACGCACCGTCGAAGCGGTAGCGGTACAACGCGGTCGACCCGAGCACCGGGAGCCACCGGAATTCGATCGCGTGAACTCTCTCAGCGACTGTGCAGAACGCCTCGCGGAAGTGGTCCTGCTCGATGATGTTTCGTGGCCAGGCCGTTACGCGAGGGCAGTCACGCGGAAACCAGTAGAGCGGCGCATGGTCGGCATCGATAGCCCAGACCATTGGCGGTCCGGCGGGGGTTCGTCGCCGGCACGAGCGGTGTGAAACCTGCCGATCGCCGGGTCGTGGCTGAAATGGAAGAGATCCACGGCGCAGATCCTGACACTTGCTCGCAGACGACAGGGCAGGAGGCCGCTCGGTACGAGCCTGCCAGCTACCTCCTGCTCCCGAGTGTTCGAACTCCGATGCTCACTGGCGCCGGGGCAGGGTTGCTCACCGCCGACCGACTCGCAAAGCGAATTCACGAACTAGGTCGGGCGGTCCGTCCACGAGGGCCGCGACTTCCTGAGCACTGTGGCCGAGCGTGAGGATGTCGGTGGCCTGCGAACGGGAACCGAGCACGAGCGGCCCGATCGTCCACAGCGAGTCGGGGTCGTTGGAGGGAACGGTCCCCTCACCGGTGGGGGCGCCGGCGACCGTGGCGATGATCGCATGACCGGTCTCGAGGAACAGCGCATCGGCCAACGATCCGAGCCCGAGGGCCCGCCGGATCTGCG
>JANOQU010000014.1:0-11952 GCA_031422355.1 Actinomycetes bacterium | reverse complement strand
AACCTCGACGTTTGATTGCCTGCCCAATGCAGGGGGTCTTGGTGACGCACAACCATGCGCCACGACCATTCGCCGTGCGGCTGACAACCGGTTGGCCGTCTTCCGTCAGAGCCAACCGCACGAGTTGCGACTGGGGCCGCTTGGTGCGGCACCCAACGCATGTGCGTTCTGGCACCCGGGCGCTATTCGGTGCCAATGTCACCCTCGCCTTCCGTTGCAACAACTGCTCCGGCTGACACCACGTCGGAAGAAACTGTTTCGTCCGGCGCTACTTCTGGTGAACCCTCGGGTGCGGCTTCGGCTGCGACGTCGACACCTTGCTCCCACTCGTCGGCACTGACGACACTGCCGTCTGCGTTATGCCACTCCATCTTGCCGGTCTCGGAGTTCTCTTTCCACTCACCTTCGGCGTAGTCGGCCTCGTCGTAGACGGGCGCTTCGACTGCTTCGATCGGCTGGCTCTCGCCGCGGATGTCAATTCTGACCCCGGTCAAGCGCGCGGCAAGGCGTGCGTTCTGGCCCTCTTTGCCGATCGCGAGCGACAGTTGGTGGTCCGGCACGATGACATCGGCTTGGGTGCCATCTTCGCTGACGATTACCTGAGTGACTTTCGCAGGCGACAGAGCCTTGGCGATGAAGTCCGGGAAATCCTCGCTGAACGGGACAATGTCGATCTTCTCACCGCGCAGCTCGTTGACGACCATCCGGACCCGACCGCCGCGTGCGCCGACGCAGGCCCCGACGGGATCAACGTTGCTGTCGTTGCTCCAGACGGCGATCTTCGTACGGTGCCCTGGCTCGCGGGCACAGGCCTTGATCTCGACGACGCCATCGGCGATCTCGGGGACTTCCAATTCGAACAGCCGCTTGATCAGACCTGGATGAGTACGGCTGACGACGATCTGGGGACCCTTTGCGGTCTTGCGAACTTCGACGATGTAAGCCTTGACTCGGCCGCCCGGCTCCGGGCGCTCGAACTGGACCTGCTCAGCTTGGGGCAGCAACGCTTCGACCCGACCGAGATCGAGCAAGGTGTAGCGACTGTCTGTCTGTTGAATGATGCCAGTGACGATGTCGCCTTCGCGGTTTGCGTACTCTTCGAACTTGCGATCGCGTTCTGCCTCGCGGATGCGCTGATTGAGTACCTGGCGGAAGGTCTGGGCGGCGATCCGACCCATGTCATCGGGCGTGTCGTCGCGGGCGTTGACCCAGTTGCCGTCCTCGTCGATGTCGTAGGCAATGATCCGGATGTCCATTGTGTCCGCATCGATCTGCACCTCTGCCTCTTCGGCGGCACCAGACCGGCGCTTGTAGGCGCTGACCAACGCGTCTGCCAGAACCTGCAGCAACGTGTCGACTGAAATTCCCTTGTCCGCTGCAAGCATGCGGACCGCTTCGGCCATGTCAAGACCACTCATGCGGTCGCCTCCTGTTCGATCGGTGAATCGAGTTCGTCTGACGGTCCGGGTGCGGGCTTGACTCCGCCAGCCGCGACCTTGGACGTCTTGGTCGAACTCTTCTTCGGTGAATTTTTGGCGACCCTTTTGGTCGCTGCGGATGCTGGTGCCTTCTTGGCCGGCAAGCCGGGTTTTTGGGAAACCTTCTCGCCCTTTTCCAATTGGAAGACGGTCTTGGCTCTGTCGATCATGTCGATCTCAACGACTCGGTCGGTCAGGATCGCACCCGTTTCGATCCGAACAGTGGCCGTCGTGTCGTCGCTTGCGACGAGGACACCTTGGATCCGGCGCAGCCCGTCGACGTTGGCGCGCAGCCTGATGTTGACGTTCTTGCCGATCTCGCGGGCGAAATGGGCCGGGGTGCGCAACGTGCGCTCGAGGCCGGGACTGCTGACCTCCAGCGTGTAATGGCTGGTGATTGGGTCGTGGAAGTCGAAATCGCGGCCGACCAGACGTGTCACAAGCGAGAGTTGGTCGAGGGTGACCCCACCTTCGCTACCGGGTGGGGTATCCACGGTGATCTTGAGAATGCCACCGTTGAATTCCAGGTCGTAGAGGTCCAATTTGAGGTCGGACACGATCGGCGCGACCAGGTTCACGATCTTGTCGGTTACTGCGCTGCTCGTCATGTCTCACCTCCCTGTCTGGACATCGGGTACCCGCGGTTTGCGGGGAAATACTGGGCCGAACCTTGCCGATCCGAAACAAAAGGCGTGGGTCGAAACCCACGCCTGCTTCGTTGTGCGAACTTCGGGCGCTCCGACTATATCGGGCTGAAGGGCGGTTGATCGGCCCGATAGGGTCGTTCGATACCGCTACCCTGCGGCCCGAGGCCATCCCTTTTCCAATCGTCAGAGGTCCCACCGTGTTGCGAATGTCGACGTTGTTCCTCCGAACGCTGCGCGAGGATCCCTCCGACGCCGAGGTTGCGAGCCATCGCCTGCTCGTGCGCGGCGGTTATATCAGGCGGGCGGCGCCCGGTGGATACACGTGGCTACCTCTTGGCTGGATCGTGTATCGCAACGTCGAACGGATTGTCCGCGAAGAGATGGATGCGGCTGGATTCCAGGAGGTTCACTTCCCGGCGCTACTCCCCCGCGAGGCGTATGAAGCGACCAATCGTTGGACCGAGTACGGCGACAACTTGTTCCGGCTGCAGGACCGGCGTGGCAACGACTTCCTGTTGGCGCCCACCCACGAGGAAATGTTCACCCTGCTGGTCAAGGACCTCTACAGCAGCTACAAGGACCTGCCGCTGCACATCTACCAGATCCAGACCAAGTACCGAGATGAGGCCCGCCCTCGGGCAGGGTTGCTGCGCGGCCGCGAGTTCGTGATGAAGGACTCGTACAGCTTCGACATCGACGACGACGGGCTCCGACGCAGCTACGAGCAACATCGGCAGGCCTATATCAAGACGTTCGAGCGTCTCAAGCTGCCGTTCGTCATCGTGTCCGCCGTCAGCGGGGCGATGGGCGGATCAGCCAGCGAGGAATTCCTGGCTCCGATCGACGTTGGCGAGGACACATTCGTTCGATGCACGACGTGCGACTACGCGGCCAACACCGAAGCGGTTCAAGTCCGGCCCCCCGCGGCGATCGAACTCGACGGTTTGATGCCAGCGCGGGTCGAGGACACTCCCGACACTCCAACGATCCAGACCCTGGTCGATCTGATGAACGGCCGTGACGATCTGCGCCATCCCGCCCGCGATTGGACTGCGGCCGACACCCTCAAGAACGTTGTTGTGAAGCTGAAGCACCCCGACGGAACGTTCGAACCGCTGGCAATCGGTGTCCCAGGTGACCGGGAGGTCGACCTGAAGCGGGTCGAGGCCCAGCTTGGCCCGGCAGAGGTCGTTGCCTTTGAGGCAGAAGACTTCGCCAAGAACCCCGCGCTCGTGAAGGGCTACATCGGACCCGGTGCGCTCGGCGAGAACAACTCGACGGGTATTCGCTACCTCGTCGATCCGCGAGTCGTCTCCGGTTCGGCATGGATCACCGGCGCCGACCAACCCGGACGACACGTCATGCACTTGACGATGGGCCGAGACTTCACTCCCGATGGTCTGATCGAAGCCGCCGAAATCCATCACGGGGACCCCTGCCCGAAGTGCGCGAGTGCGCTGCAGATCGCTCGCGGCATCGAAATCGGGCACATCTTCCAACTCGGTCGTCGCTACGCCGCCGCACTCGGCCTCACCGTTCTCGACCAGAACGGCAAGTCGCAGGTCGTCACGATGGGCAGCTACGGCATCGGCGTGTCGCGTGCCGTCGCCTCGATTGCCGAGACTGTCGTCGACGACAAGGGCCTCTGCTGGCCACGCGAGATTTCACCCGCGGATGTCCACATCGTGATCACTGGCAAGCCGACCGACCCCACATTTGCCGCGAGCGAAGAGCTGGCGGCATCGCTTGAAGCCGCTGGATTGCGGATTCTGCTCGACGACCGCAAGGGTGTGTCGCCCGGCATCAAGTTCAACGACGCCGAACTGCTGGGTGTGCCGACGATCGTGGTCGTCGGCAAAGGGCTCGCCAACGGCACCATCGAGGTCAAGGATCGCAAGTCAGGTGATCGGGTCGACGTCGCTGTCGACGAAATCGTGGCCCACTTGGTCGAGGTGTGCCGAAGCTGACCGCCAGCTTGTTTTGGCTGAACTCAACTCGAGAAGCGCAGCAATCCCTGATCGATGACCACTCGGTCGCCGACTGACGTCGTGAACACAGCTTCGCCTTCGCCGATGACCCAGGCATCGATCGTCAGCGCTTCACCAGGAATCACGGGCGAAGCGAAGCGGCCCTCGATGTGCTTGAAGTTCGCCGATTGGCCGTCGCAGAGCGCATGGAGCAACGCTCGGCCGGTGAACCCGTAGCTGCAGAGTCCATGAAGGATCGGGCGGTCGAATCCGCCCATCGCCGCGAATGACGGGTCGCTGTGCAGCGGATTGCGGTCGCCGTTGAGCCGATACAGCAGTGCCTGGTCGAGCGACGTCGTATAGGTGACAGAGTGATCCGACGCCCGATCCGGCGGTACGTTCTGGGCGCCGCTCGGTCCGCGGTCGCCGCCCCAGCCACCCTCACCCCGGATGAAGACCGACGAACCAGTGGTGTACAGCAGCGAGCCGTCGGGAGCCGTTGCCGTGGTCTCCATTGCAACGATGCCTGCCTTGACCTTGTCGTACATCGCAACGACCTTGCCAACCACTGTTGCCGTTCCCTCGACTGGCAGAGGTTGGTGGAGCGTGACTGACTGTGAGCCGTGGACCAGCATCGCCGGGTTGAAGGTGCCGATGCTGCGCATGGCCCCCTGGCCGCCGGGAATCACCACGGGGAAGGTCGGTAACGCCTGCTGAGCAACACCATTGGTGTTCTCGGTGGTGTAGGGCAGTTCGCTCGTACCGCAGCCGAGGCTGACGGCGTACAGCAGCGTGTCCTTACTGGTCCAGCTGACTTCTGTGGGCTCGGACTCTGAACCAACGGCTTCGGGATTCAACGGCATCAACGGGCTCCTTGACGAGACGACCGGGTCACCCTAGAACTCGCTTGGCCTGTCAGGTCAACCGAGCGGCCCCGGCTGGCGGCAATCCTTCAGCGACGTGGCTGTGGCCACGATCCGTCCTCGCCGTCCATGCCCGCTGCCAATCTGGCTCGGCCAACGAGATCGGCGACGATCGGGCCGAGCTTGGTCGGGTCCTCTTCCGGATCGACCCGGGGCCCGCGGTGCCAGCCTTCCGCGATCGCC
This sequence comes from Actinomycetes bacterium, assembly GCA_031422355.1. Classification (GTDB taxonomy): domain Bacteria; phylum Actinomycetota; class Acidimicrobiia; order Acidimicrobiales; family Ilumatobacteraceae; genus WLMZ01. The sequence continues at coordinate 6,754 of JANOQU010000014.1, read as the reverse complement.
AGTGTCTTGCCACTCGCTTCGAAGACGTGTCCGGTCACTCCAGCCGATTCCTTCGAGGCGAGCCAGGTGACAATGGGAGCGATCCAGCGCGGCGACCGCATCTCGCGCTCTTCGTCGGTCTCGGGTGCCGGCCCGAGACCTTCGGTCATCCGGGTCAGGGCGACCGGCGCGACAGCGTTGACCGTGACGCCGTAGCGAACCAACTCCAGCGCAGCGATGTTGGTGAATGCTGCGATGCCGGCCTTGGCGGCTCCGTAGTTCGTTTGACCGGGATTGCCGTAGATACCCGACACGGAGGTGGTGTTGATGATCCGACCGTCCGTTGGTTTGCCGGCCTTGCTTTGCTCACGCCAATACGCCGCCGCCCACCGACTCGGGCCGAAGGTGCCCTTGAGGTGGACCGCAATCACAGCATCCCATTCCTCTTCTGTCATGTTGATCAGTACCCGGTCGCGCAGAATGCCTGCGTTGTTGACGACGGCGTGGAGGTCGCCGAATGTCTCGATCGCGGTGTTGATCAGACGCTGGGCGCCTTCCCACGACGCGACGTTGTCGCCGTTCGCAACGGCCTCGCCGCCCATTCCCTGGATCTCCTCGACCACCTGTTGAGCTGGCGACTGATCGCCGCCTGATCCGTCGATGTTGCCGCCGAGATCGTTGACGACAACCTTGGCGCCCTGGCTCGCCAAGCTGAGCGCGTGCTCGCGCCCGATACCACGGCCGGCACCGGTGACGATTGCAACGCGGCCTTCACAAAGACGATCACTCATTGTTCGTACCCCTTGATCCGTCGATTCGTCGATTGCCCGCAATCCTAAAGTCGCCCGCCCCCGCACCCCCCATCCGACCCCCAACCACTTTCGCGAACGGTTCTGCCTGCCCTGAGGTCACTTTTCACCCTGAGAACTTTTGTAAGAAGAGTGCTTGCAAGAGTTTGCAGAAAATGTGACCTCAGGCCAGGCAGAAGGGTTCGCGAAACTGGTGAGGGGTTGGGGGGGTGTGGAAAGTTGTTGGGGCGTAGCCTCGAAGTCGTGGTGACCATTGCGATCGAGACCGATGTCCTCGTGGTCGGCGCAGGTCCAGCCGGTTCTGCGGCGGCGCGGGTGCTGGCGACCGCTGCACTGTCCGTGGTCGTGATCGACAAGGCAGAGTTCCCGAGGGACAAGTGCTGCGGTGACGGGTTGACCACGCTTGCCCTGCGCGAGCTGGAGGCGATCGACTTCGAGCCGGACGCCGTGGCGAGTTGGACGCCGGTCGATGCCGCGTGGTTGCGCTCGCCGAGTGGCCGGGAAGTGCGCCTTCCGCTGCGGGGAGCAGGTCAATTCGCGGCTGTCACGCCGAGGGTTGAACTCGATGACGCGCTTTTGCGCCACGCTGAGGTCGCGGGCGCCACGATTCGTGACGGACACGGGTTCGCTGGCATCGTCGAGCAAACCAACGATCATGTGGTCGTCGACGTCGATGGAATCGGTCACGTTCGCTGCCGTTTCCTGATTGCTGCCGATGGGATGTGGTCGCCAGTTCGCAAGGCGACCGGACACTCTGAACAGGGATACCTCGGCGAGTGGCACGGCTTTCGTCAATACGCCACGAACGTCACCGGGCCAGCCAAGGACAGGTTGTATGTGTGGTTCGACTCTGACCTTTTGCCGGGTTACGCATGGTCGTTCCCGTTGCCCGATGGTCGAGTCAATGTCGGTTTCGGGCTGTTACGCAACGGCGTGCGCAAGACGCAGGACATGAAAACCCTGTGGCCGAAACTTCTGCAACGGGCACATATTCGTGACGCCTTGGGACCACAGGCCGTGATGGAGGGTCGCCATACTGCCTGGCCGATCCCGGCGAGAATCGACAAGGCCACCCTGGCCGCCGGCAGAGTCCTGTTCGTCGGTGATGCCGCAATGGCGACTGATTCGCTCACCGGCGAAGGCATCGGGCAGGCGCTCTTGACCGGTCGGCTTGCGGCCGAAGCCATCGTCGAAGCCGGCCTGATTGCATCCACCGATGTCCGGTCACAGTACGAACGAAACGTTCGCAACCACCTGCTGGCAGACCACAGGATGTCAATCGTTCTCGGAAGAATTCTCGCTCGAAATCGTGGTGCCCGCGGTGCCGTGCGAATCGTCGACCTGAATGATTGGACCCGCCGAAATTTCGCGAGATGGATGTTCGAAGACGAATCCCGAGCCATCGCCCTTACTCCTCGTCGATGGCATCGACGGATGTTTCGCCGACCAGGAGCGTTCGTACGGCGCCCTTGAAAAGTGCCGAGCTCGTTGATGATTCGACGACTAAGCCAGAGACGATGTGGAGTCTGCGGCATCGTCACGCTGGCCGTGCATCAACCACGCCGCGAGCACCCCGCCGACAGCTCCGAAGACGTGCCCGGTCCACGACACACCAGGACGAGGGAGCAGGCCCCAGAGAATGCCCCCGTAGACCACCATGACAACCGCTCCGCCGAGCAGCCACAGGATCTTGCGGGCAAAGATGCCGCGAGACACCAGGTACGTGACGAATCCGAAGACCAGACCGCTCGCGCCGATGTGCACACTGTTCGACTGGCCGAGCAGCCAGGTGCCGATACCGCTTGTCAGCCCAACGATGCAGACAACCTCGACGAACCGAACGACGCTCGCAAACGCAATCGCCACACCCAGGATCGCAAATGGAATCGAGTTCGCGATCAGGTGCGGGAAACCGCTGTGAAGGAACGGCGCGAGTGCGATGCCGAGCACGCCCCGCAATGTTCGGGGCCGAATACCCCAGGAATCGAACGGTGTGCCGGGCAAGAGGTCCACCACCTCCATCACCCACATCGCGATCAGCATTCCGCCGACGACCGCGATCGGGCGCGACATCTCGCTCATCGATGGTCGTTCGAGTTCGCCGTCACTCACCCGACAATGATGGCACGACCTCGAATGCAGTCGGTGACTACGGATACGGTAAGCCGATGCGCACTCGCCTCACAGACTTGTTGGACATCGAACACCCGGTCATGCTCGCGGGCATGGGCGGCGTCAGCTACCACGAACTGGTGGCGGCGGTCAGCGAAGCCGGCGGGATCGGCACGTTCGGGGCGAGCACGATGGCTCCGGCCCAACTCGTCGAAGAGATCGCCAAGGTCAAAGCCGCGACGACGAAACCGTTCGGTGTCGACCTACTCACCGCATTCGCCGGTCAGGTAGAGGCTGGGATTCAAGCGGTCATCGACGGCGGTGCGCGAATCTTCGTTGCGGGTCTCGGTGTGCCGCGCGAGGTTGTCGATCTGCTCCATTCACACAACGTGCTGGTCGGCAGTATGTGCGGCAAGGTACGTCACGCGATTGCCGCCGTCGCCAGTGGCTGCGACTTCGTCGTTGCCCAAGGCACCGAGGCGGGCGGCCACACCGGTCTGATCGCGACCATGGCGTTGGTGCCCCAAGTCGTCGATGCCGTCGGCGACAAGGTGCCCGTCGTCGCTGCGGGGGGGCTCTTCGATGGACGCGGGTTGGCGGCGTCGTTGGCTCTCGGTGCAGACGGGGTATGGATCGGAACCCGCTTCATCGCCACGCCGGAGGCGCAGGCAGTGAACGGGTACAAGGCTGCACTCCTGCGGATCGCAGAGGACGGAACGGCGATCAGCAAGAGCTACACCGGCAAGCCATGCCGAGTCGTCCGCAATGACTGGACGAACCACTTCGAGGAGCATCCCGACGAGCTTCAGCCGTTCCCACGGCAGGCATCTGTGTCAGCCAAAGCCGGCGTCAATCATCTTGGTTTCCCGAACGGTACCGAGGTCGAGGAGAACAAGGAGTTCATGCCTGCTGGCCAAGGCGCTGGCGCGATCAACGAGCTGATCCCGGCCGGCGACATCGTCCGGTCGATGGTGCGCGAAGCCGAAGCTGTGATCGAACGGATCGCTACAGGAATGAAGCGGTAGCAGGATGAGCATTGTCGAAACTCCCGCTCACGCATTAATCGACTCGATCTGGTCCAGTGCAATCGAACCCGCCCTGTTCGACTACATCCGGATCCCGAACGTGTCGGAAGCATTCGACGAGAAGTGGGACGAGCACGGCCATATGCGCCGGGCCGTGGATTTGATCAGCGGTTGGTGTACCTCACGCAACATCGATGGCTTGTCCGTGGAAGTGCACGAACTGCCTGGCCGCACCCCACTGATCGTGATGGAAGTTCCGGCGTTCAACGGCGGCTCCGACGACGACACGGTGCTGCTCTACGGACATCTCGACAAGCAGCCAGAGATGGTTGGCTGGCGAGAGGGTCTGGGGCCATGGACACCCGTCGTCGAGAACGGCCGCCTGTACGGTCGCGGCGGCGCAGACGACGGCTACGCAGCGTTTGCATCGATCGCCGCGATCGAGACCGCGCAAGCGGTCGGGATGTCGCACTCGCGATTGATCGTGCTGATCGAGGCAAGCGAGGAGAGCGGCAGCCCCGACTTGCCTGCCCACCTCGTTGCGTTGCATGACCGAATCGGCACGCCTTCGCTGGTGCTGTGCCTGGACAGCGGCTGCCTCGACGACCAGCGCCTGTGGGCAACCACCTCCTTGCGGGGCATGGTGTCGTGCACCTTGACCGTCAACATCTTGACCGAGGGTGTGCACTCCGGCGAGGCCAGTGGCATCGTTCCTTCGTCGTTTCGAATCCTTCGCCAGTTGCTCGACCGGGTCGAGAATGCGGCGACTGGCAAGGTCCTGGTTGGGGAAATGCATGTCGAGATCCCGGCCGATCGGATCGTCGAGGCGGCCGCCACCGCATCGGACTTCCCGGTCCCGATCGCCAGCCACTTCCCGTTCGTCACCGGCGCGTCGCCGATGGTCGACGACCCCACAGAACAACTGTTGGCGCACACCTGGCACCCGACTCTCAGTGTCACTGGCGTCGCCGGCATCCCCGATGTGGCGCTTGCGGGGAACGTTCTGCGGCCGTCGACAAGCCTGCATCTCAGCTTCCGAATCCCGCCGACTTGCGACCCCGATGCGGCAGCGGCAGCGCTCGAACGGGTGTTGCTGGCTGACCCGCCATATGGCGCTCACATCGTCGTCACCAACCTGCAAGGCGCGCCTGGTTGGAACGCTCCCCCGTTCGCGCCCTGGCTCGACGCCTCCTTGGCGACGGCGTCGACGGAGTACTTCGCCAACCCGGCGAGGGCCTTTGGCGAGGGTGGCACGATCCCATTCATGGGAATGCTCGGCAAGATGTTCCCCGATGCCCAGTTCGTGATCACCGGCGTCCTCGGGCCGGGCAGCAACGCCCACGGGCCGAATGAATTCCTCGACCTCGTCGCAGCCCGCAAGGTCACCGGCTGTCTGACGAGAATCATGACCGACCACGCCGAGCGGCGGCAACACCCGTGATGTAGACCGTGGGGTAGACTGGGCTGTATGTCTTCGAGTACTACGCTCCGGGTCGACAATCGTCAACGTGATCTGCTCCGCCGACTTGCCGAGAATCGAAATGCAACGATGATCGCAACGCTGGATGCTGCGCTCGAGGCGCTCCGCCGCCAAGATTTTTTCACGGCGATGCAGCGTGCCGAGACCGAACTGCGGTCAGACCCGGTTGCTTGGACCGCATATCGAGCCGAGGCCAGCGCATGGCAGGACGCACCGTGAGATTCGCCCCCGGCGATGTCATTCGGGTCGACTTGGGAGTACCTGTTGGCTCCGAGGGCGGGTTCGTTCGTCCGGCAGTGGTAGCAGTGGTAGTGAGCGCCCGGGACTGGCTCGACCACTCCCCCTCGTCCATATTCGCAGTGCCGCTCACAACGACCAAGCGGAACTATCCGAGCAACGTTGAAGTGGCTCCTGACGCGTTCAACGGTCTGATCCAGACGAGCTATGCACAGGTCGAACTTCTTCGCTCGATCTCATCCGAACGAGTCATCGAAGTCAGCGGAAACACTGGTCCTTCGATTGTCGGGGCCCTTCGCGACATCGCCCAGCTACTCCTCGATCTCCGAACCTGATCCCGACGCCACGTGCTGCGGGGTGCACCGTAGAGTCACTGCGTGGATCACGACGACCAACTCACGAACGGATTCCGGCCGCAGGAACACCTCACCATGGGAATCGACTCTTCGTCAGCCCGCGAGACATCAGCACTCGTCGAGAGGATCTTCTTCGAGATGCGTAAGGTGATCGTCGGCCAACCACGGATGCTGGAGCGGCTGTTGGTCGGGTTGCTGTCACGGGGACATTGCCTGCTCGAAAGCGTGCCCGGCCTGGCCAAAACGCTGGCTGCCGAAACGTTGGCGACTGTCACCGGCGGCACCTTCGCCCGCATTCAGTTCACTCCTGACCTGCTGCCGAGCGACATCGTCGGTACCCGCGTCTACCGGGTGTCGAGAGAGAAGTTCGATGTCGAATTGGGACCGATCTTCGTCAATTTCTTGCTGACCGACGAGATCAACCGGGCACCGGCCAAGGTGCAATCTGCGCTGCTCGAAGTGATGGCCGAGCAACAGGTCACCATCGGCGGCGTCACCCACCCCGTACCGACGCCGTTCTTCGTGGTCGCAACCCAGAACCCGATTGAGAGCGAGGGGGTCTATCAACTGCCCGACGCCCAACGCGACCGGTTCATGATGAAGATCCTGCTCACCCATCCAACGCCTGACGAGGAGATGCTGATCCTTGACAGGATGGCCGTCAACCCTCCGCACGCCAGCGAGATCATTGACCTCGACGGGCTCAAGCGGCTGCAGTCGGCGGCGGATGCGGTGTTCATCGACCGAACAGTTCAG
>JANOQU010000013.1:0-6207 GCA_031422355.1 Actinomycetes bacterium | reverse complement strand
ACGACCTGCGCGAGTACGACCTCCACGAGGAATCCGATGTCATGGCGGCCGTCGAGCGGTTCCTGCCGGTTCCTCCGGGCGCCGAGCAGGCCGAGGCTCGGTCCGCAATTCGCACCGTCGCCGTCAGGCAGATCCTTGGCGACGATCCACCGGAGACTTGGCGCGCGGTCCAGCGCATGCAGCGTGCGGGTCTCGGGCGCGAAGAAGCGCTGTCGCAACTCACGATGGTCATCTCCGAGCATCTCATCGAGGCGCTCGACGCACAGACGCCGATCGACCCGGCAAGCTTGACGGAAGCGCTCGGCGCGTTGCTGATGCCGACCCTGGAACAGGTTGCCGAGGCGCTGCTCGCCGTGGTCCGTGCGTATCCGCTGGTCTCCGCGGACGACCATATCGACCGGACGATCGCGCGCTTCGGATCCGCCTCCGCCAAAGGGTTACTCAAACCGCTGGTCAATCACGTGCTCGACGAACTCGTCGACGGCCCGCTGCACTGGCTGGCCGACGACCGCACCGTCGTGTTCCACGACACGATTGCCGGGCGCGTCTTCACCCACCGGCTGAACGCCGCCGAGCTCGACCTCGAGATCGTGACCGTCTCGTTCGACCTCGCCGGTTTCGGGCGGTTCGAAACAGTGCGTCTGACCGACGGGGCCGAACTCGACCAGTTCTCCGTCGAGCGCGGCCACCTCGCTTGGCGTGGACCGGATGGTTGGCTCGACGGCTTCGCGGACGGTGACATGCTTGCCGTGACCGCAACCTTCGACCCGCCGGTGGGTGGCGAACCAGTTCACGCAACGATCGCATTCGATGTCGTTGCCGACGAGCCGGCGATGACCGACGCCCTCGCCATCGACGTACACGCTGCCTACGACGACGAACAACGAGAGCACGGGCTCCCGGTCAGCGCCGAGGAACTGGTCATGTGGCTCTGCAGCAGCCATCCCGAGCTGTTCACGACCCCACTGCCGCCGCTGTCCGACTGGTGCGACGCAGCAGGGCTCGAGCTGAACGGCCGCGAGGTCGCTCACGACGCGTCCGTGTGGCGGCGGGCGCTGCTGAGCCGGCATCTTCACGCGGTCTACGACACGGTGCCCGAGCCGCATTGGCGAACGGTTCTCGCGCATGCGGTGGGCACGCTTGTGGACCCCGATGCAGGGATCGATGACGTCCGCGAGTCGCTCGCCGAGTGCGCCGAGCCGGAGGCGCTCGGGGTACTCGCCGACGTACTCATCCCCGACTTGTTAACGCCGGAGGACGAGTTCATCTTCGGCAGCGTCGAGGCACCGGGCGACGTTTTCGAGCTCGTCCATCGCACCACGGCTGTCGCCCGTCGACCCCGCGAGGTGGCGACCGCCGAGTACCTGGCCTGCGTGTTGCGCGAGCGCTGCGGTCAACCGTTGCTCGCCGCCGAGCATCTTGCCCGCGCGGCCGATGCGCAGCCCCGGCTGGGTCCGATTGTCGAGCGGATGGGCTGGTATTGCTTCGATCGCGGCGACGCCCGTGGCGCGATGCGCTGGTGGCGCCAGCTCGACGACGTTCATCCGGCAACGTATTCGATCGAGGCGTTCCTGAAACCTGCAGCTGCGCATGCCAAGGTCGGCCGCAACGACCCCTGCTGGTGCGGTTCGGGGCGCAAGTTCAAGGCGTGCCACCAGACCGCGATCGACGTGCCGCCGCTGCCCGACCGGGTCGGTTGGCTGTGCCGCAAGGCGGCGCTTTGGATCGAGCACCTCAACGGCGAGTCACGCTCGGTGGTGACAAATCTCGCCATCGCGTGGGTTGCCGGGGACCCCGACGCCGATGCGTCAGACGTGATCGATATCGACGAGCCCGAGATGCAGGAGCAGTTCCAGCGGGCGTTCGCCGACCCGATGCTGTACGACGCAGCCCTCCACGAGGGTGGCCTGTTCTCCCGATTCCTGCACGAGCGGGTGAGCTGCTGCCCGACGATGAACGCCTCCTGGCGGCATCATGGCTGACGGTCGATCGCAGCGTGCACGAGGTGGTGTCGGTGCATCGCGGCGTGGGCATGACCATGCGCAACCTGGCCACCGGCGACGTCGTCGAGATTCGCGAGCGCACGGCGTCGCGTGAAGCGATCGTGGGCGAACTCTACTGCGCGCGATTGGTGCCTGACGGAGCTTCGAACCAGCTCATTGGCGGGGTGTTCCCCGTGCGCACTGGCCAGGAGGAGGCCGTGCTGGCGATGTGCGACGATGCCGACCCGCTGGAGATCTGCGCGTGGGCAGGTGCGCTCGCCAAGCCGCCGCGCATCGTGCACACGCCGGGCATGGCGGACTCGCTGTTCGACCGCGAGGCCATCCAGGCGGCGCTCGATGAGGTCGCCGGTGCCGACCAGGCCACGGTGATGGCCCGCCTCAACGCAATGGTGGCGAGTCAGGCGCAGGCCCGATGGCTGGACGAGAACATTCCTGCGCTGGGTGGTCTCAAGCCGCGGCAAGCTGCTGCCGACCCCACTCGTCGAGAGCAGCTCGAACGGCTGCTGGCCGAGTTCGATCGAAACGACGAGCGCCTCCGAGGGCTCGATCCCGACGGCGGCGGATTCATCACCTTCGACACAGCGTTCCTCCGCCGAGAGCTGGGCCTGACCTGACGGCCGACGGCGACCGGCGATCCGGCTAACGTTCGCGAGGTTTCCATGCGGCACGCGGGACTGAGGGGGGTGTCGAATTGGCTGGTTCTGGGCTGGTCACGATTTTGTTCACGGATCTCGTGGGCTCGACCGCGCTTGCACAACAGCTTGGCGACACCGCGGCGGATGCGGTGCGTCGCGAACACTTCGATCAACTGCGCCGGGCCGTCGCGGCGACTGGGGGCACAGAAGTCAAGACCATCGGCGATGCAATGATGGTGTCGTACAACTCTGCCAGTGACGCCATCGCCGGAGCCGTCGCAATGCAGCAGCGCGTGCACGGCCACAGTGTCAACGGTTCGTCCGCTGTTCAGAGGCGAGTGGGCATCAGCGCGGGTGATGCGTCATTCGAAGATGGCGATTGGTTCGGCACGCCTGTTGTCGAAGCATCGCGACTGTGTGGCGCTGCGCGGGGCGAGCAGATCCTGGTCACCGACATCGTGCGCGTGTTGGCCGGCTCCCGCGCCGGATATCGATTGATGCCGGTTGGGCAGATCGACGGCAAGGGCCTGGCTGGGCCGATGAGCGCCTGTGAGGTTCAATGGGAGCCGATCTTGATCGCTGGGGGCGGCAGACTTGAGATGGCGTTGCCACCACAGGTTGAACAGGGTGACCTGTTCGGATTCGTGGGGCGCGGCGAGCAGAAGGACGCGCTGTGGGGTGCCTGGAAGACCGTCACCTCTGCCGGACGACTCGCAGTGTTCATCGGCGGCGAGCCCGGCATCGGCAAGACCCGCCTCGTCAAGGAACTCTGCCGCGAGGCGCACAATCAAGGTGGAGTGGTGCTGTGGGGTTCCTGCGACGAAGAACTTGCGCTGCCCTATCAACCGTTCGTCGAGGCATTCCACTGGCTTGCGGACGCGTTGCCACCTGATGTCCTGCGGGAACTCGCTGGCTCGTCTGGCGGCGAGCTGTTGCCGCTGATCCCGGACCTCGCCAGGCGTGTGCCGAGTCTGGAGCCACGCCTCAACGATGATGCCGAGGCAGAGCGCTACCGGCTGTTCGAGGCCGCTGCTGAATTGCTGCGTGACCTCTCGGCGAGAGAGCCCGTTTTGTTGGTCCTCGATGATTTGCACTGGGCCCGCAAACCCACGCTGTTGTTGCTGCGACACCTGCTCAAGTCGTCGGCGTCGATGAACCTTCTCATCGTCGCGACGTACCGTGACACCGACCTCGACCGCACTCACCCGCTGTCGGAGATGCTCGCCGACCTGCGTCGGCAGAACGGTGTCGAACGCTTGATGTTGCGTGGACTGGATGAGTCGGGCGTCCAACAGTTCCTGACGCACACGGCCGGCCACGACCTCGACGAGCGAGGCATTGCTCTTGCGCATGTGATTGCTCTCGAGACCGAGGGCAATCCGTTCTTCGTCGGCGAAGTGCTGCGTCACCTCACCGAGTCGGGCGCCTTGGTCTACCGCGATGGTCGTTGGAACTCGGATAAGCAACTGGCCGACATCGGCATTCCGCAAGGCGTGCGCGAGGTGATCGGTCGTCGATTGTCGAACCTGGATTCAGTCGCCAACGAGGTACTCGCCACCGCCGCGGTGATCGGGCGCGACTTCGACTTGCGCACACTCAGCGCTGTTGCCGGCGGCTCAGATCGAGTCCTCGACGCTCTCGGATCGGCCGAGACGGCTGGCCTCGTCGAAGCGGTCAACGGGCGACCTGGGGTGTACCGCTTCGCGCATGCACTCGTGCGATCCGCGCTGTACGACGAGTTGCCGACCAGCCGCCGGTTGCGGCTCCACCGAGATGTCGGACTTCAGCTTGAACGCGAGGGTGACGACTCCTCTCGAATCAACGAGTTGGCCCGCCACTTCACCGAGGCCGCAGCGCTTGGCGAGATCGACAAGGCCGTTGGCTACTGCCGCAAGGCGGGCGAGGCCGCTCAGGACGATCTGGCGTTCGAGGAAGCGGCGGCGCACTTCGAGCACGCGCTCGAGTCGCTCGCGTTGCAGACGCCCGTCGATGAACGCGTTCGTGCCAATTTGCTCTTCGCGGCTGGCAGCGCCCTTCATCAGATCAGCGATCCGCGAGGCCGCGAGCTGCTCGGTGCTGCCGAGAAATCAGCGCTTGCTCTCGGCGATATGCCGTTGCTCGCTCAGGTTCTGATCGGAACGTCGGCCGACGTCATGACGCGCAACGCAGCCGAGGTCGACGAGCACATCGCCGGCTTGTACGAGCAGGTCCTCGCCCGGGGTGACGAACTACCAGCGGATCTCCGCGCCCGAGCGATGGCTGCCTACTCTCGTGAGTTGTTCTGGGGGGCCAACCTCGAACAGCGTCGCCAGCTGTGCGAGGACGCGCTCGTCATCGCCCGAGCAACCGGCGACGTGCGCGTCTTGGCGGAGGTGTTGTTCGGCGTGAACATCATGATCGATCTCACCGAGCCACACGGCTTCGATCAGCTGTTGGCGTACTCGACAGAAATGGTTGACGTCGCGGCCGGTGTCGACGACTCGCTCGTGTGTAACGCGCTGACATCGAGGATGGTCGTCAACAACTGTCGCGGCCATGTCGATCTCGGTGATCGCGATCTCGTGCAGGCCGAGTTGCTCGCCGAACGGCTTCGTATCCCGCAACACATCGCACGGACCAAGCTCCATCGAAGCGCGATGGCACTTCTTGCCGGTCAGCTCGACGACTGCGAACTCCTGCTTGCGGACTACGAGGCTTTCTGCGCGCGCGAACAGGTCGGCGGCGCCGCAGCAGGGGCTGGAAGTGTTCGCTATCGACTGCAGTACGAACGCGGTGACCTCGACGGTCTCGAAGGCTTCCTGCTGCAGGTCATCGACGCCCAACCGTTGGTCCCGGTGTGGCGTATGGCGCTGTGCGGCGTGTATCTCCAATCGGATCGGATCGAGCTGTGCAGATCACATGTCGAAGCGATCGGGGCCGACGATTTCGCGATGGTGCCGCGCAATCAAGCGTTCCTCCTCACGTGCTCCAGCGCAGCGCGCTTCGCTGCTGAAGTTGGAGTGCTCGATGTGGCCGAAGCCGCATACCGACACGCCTCACCGTTCGACGGCGTGTTCCCGTTCTCTGGCGCCAGCTTCGAGTATCCGGTGGGCATCGGCGTCGGAGCAGCGGCGGCTGCGTTGGGATGGCACGACCTCGCCGAGCAGCACTACGCCAACGCGTTTGCATTGTGCGAGCGGGCCGGAGCGCCCACGTACCTCGCCGCGACCCAGGTTCATTGGGCAGAGTTGCTCGTCAAACGCGATTCGTCTGGCGACGCAGTGCGTTCACGCGAGCTGGCGTCCGCGGCTCGCGAATCTTCCGAACGACTTGGCCTTGCGTACATGCTGAAACGGGCCGAACGACTCCTCTCCAGCTGAGCGGTCGGCATGGCCGGAATGCGCGCCGAGCTGAGCCTCCGCGGCTGGCGGCGTCAGCCCGAATTTGTGTACACGCGTGTCGCAGCCACGAGCACGGCGGTGCGTCGCTCGTCGCACATGGTCGTGTCATAGCTGTCCCAATCCTCATGAGTTCCGCCCGCGGCCGAGAAGATCTCGCGGAGCAACAGGCGCAGTCGGTCCGCGTCCACC
>JANOQU010000012.1:0-12364 GCA_031422355.1 Actinomycetes bacterium | reverse complement strand
ATCATCGATCGCAACGAACTGTCCGAACCTGGTCGCCGCCCGCTTGAGCAAACGTTGTGGGCTGGCGCGGTCGACTGTGTGGGTGGCACGACCCTGGCCAACGTACTCAAGAAAATTCACTACGGCGGCGCAGTTGCCGCCAGCGGGCTAACCGGCGGGGCGGACCTTGCAACCACGGTGCTGCCGTTCATCCTGCGGGGGATCTCATTGCTGGGTATCGACTCCGTGCAGACGCCGATCGAGCAGCGCCGACTCGTGTGGGAACGGATCGCAACTGATCTCCGCCCGGCAGGGCTTGGCGAGATCGGAACGGACATTGAGTTGACTGATCTCGACCGAGTACTCACCGACATTTTGAACGGTGCTATCACTGGGCGCTACGTCGTCGACGTGAACAGCCAAGCTCGATGACATTGGATCTCAGAGCGGCCGAGCACACACTGTCTGGACTTCGGCCATTCCCAGTCGCAGTGACGACGATCGATGGAGACCGGGTCAACGGGCTGATGTCACTGTCAGCGGGCAGCATGAGCATCCTGCCCGAGGCACCGCGCGTCATGATCAGTCTGACCAAGTTCAATCTCACCCAATCGATGGTGCTCAACTCCGGCCTGTTCTGCATGCATCTGCTTGGCAACAGGCCAGAAATCATCGACAAGTCGATGGAGATTCTGATGACGCTCGGTGGAAGTTCGGGACGCGATAACGACAAGATCAGCCAGCTACGGAGCAAGCCGGGAGTCACCGGATGCCCGATTCTGCTCGATGCCTTGTCGTACGCGGAAGGACGCGTCGTGCATTCCCTCGACGTCGATGAGAGCACGATCTTCGTTGCCGACGTCGTTGCTTCGGAGTGGCTGAATCCGGGCGGTCGGTTGAATATCGCCGAGGCCTGGTCGAAGCTGCCACAGGCATGGATTGAGATCTACGAGGCGAACCATGCGGCACAGTTGACGAGTGCCCGCGCCCACCGCGGCATCGAGTGACGTATCAGAGCTGAAAGATCGACGTCGGTGCCTGGCCGTCGACGATGACCCGTCGGTGGGCGAACTTCCATTCGCCGTCGATCGTTCGATACGTGTCGATGTATCGCCCCCAATGATCGAGCCCAATGGAGCTGATCACGGCAAAGTACAGCCGACCGCTGGCGTTGGACTGATCAACAAGATCGATCTGATGAGTCGCGCCGAAGTGGCGTACGTACGACGGCACCTCTCGCCCTCGGATGCGGTCCTTTGTGCCCGTGAAAATGCTGAAGATCTCATCCTTGCCGGAGTGGATTGCGTCAGTGAGTTCCATCACTGCGTCAGGCGCGAAGAGTTCCATCAACTGCTCGAACCGACCCGCATCACCGTTGCTGTTGTACCGAGTGACAAGGTCCCGAATTGATTCGCGTGCAACGACTTCCCACAGTTCCATGAACGTCCTCCGAACGACTCTCTCGTTGACACAAGCGTCATATTCTGTCGGAACGCCGTGTCGCTCACGGCATTCCGCCGTCGACATTGAGAATCGCTCCTGTGGTCCAACTCGATGCGTCGCTCGCGAAGTACAACGCCGCGCCGACCACCTCGTCAGGATTGCCGGGGCGCTTCATCGCGAAGTTCGCTTCGTGGTGGGCGCGAACCGCATCGAGATTCCACGCCTTGCTGATGTCGGTCAAGAACGCACCCGCCTGAATGCAGTTGACTCGAACCGATGGGCCGAACGCGTGGGCGAAGCCGATCGTCATTGCGTTGAGGCCGGCCTTGGCGGCGGAGTAGGGGATGATCGACGCGCGTGGCCGGATCGCTCCGCCGCTGCTGACGTTGATGATCGACCCACCCGAACCATGCGCCATTCGCGTGCCGACCGTCGCCATCAACCGGAACGGACCCTTCAGATTGAGAGCGAAGACCTTGTCGTACAACTCCTCGGAGTGCTCCGCCAGATTTCCGTACAGTGGCGACATCCCGGCGTTGTTGACGAGAACGTCGATCCGACCGAACCGCTCGTAGGTTGCCGCGACCAGCCCGTCGATCTGGTCCCAGTCGCCGACGTGGCAGCGGTAGGCGAGCGCTTCGCGGTCGGTCGTTGCCATGATCTCGTCGGCCAGTTCCTGGCAGTTTTCCAACTTCCGGCTGGCAATCACGACGTGAGCACCCGCGGCAGCGAACGCCTTGACCATCTCCTTACCGAGGCCGCGTGAGCCGCCGGTGACCAGCGCGATTCGGTCGGTGAGCAAGAACTGGCGAGTGATATCAGCGTCGTTGCGAATGCTGTGATCTGACATGTGTGGACCCTTCCTCGTGGTCGGCATTGCCGACTCGCCAGCAATCTGACAGATGTGTCAACATCGGCTCACATCGTCGCACCGGGAGGTTGTCATGGGCGAGCCGAGCGGCCTGTTCCAAATGGGGTTCAGCTCGAGCTTTTGTCCTCGATGAATACCGGCATCTACTTCGATCTGCGGAATCCACCGCAGTGGGCAACTGATCCGGCTCGTTTGTATGCGTTCACGCTGGAGATGTGTGAGGAGGCCGATGCTCTCGGCTGCCACAGCATTTGGGTCAGCGAGCATCACGGTTTCGACGATGGCTACCTTCCTCAGCCATTGACGATGGCGGCGGCCATCGCCGCCAGAACCCAGACCGCACGAATCGGCACGGCAATCATGATTGCCCCCTTGCATCATCCCGTAGCGATTGCAGAGCAGGCCGCAATTGTCGATCTCGTCAGCAATGGCCGTCTCGATCTCGGGCTTGGCGCTGGCTACAGGGTTCCCGAGTTCGACATGTTCGGAGCGGATCTCGGTCACCGCTATAGCACCACAGATGGTCGCGTGACCGAGTTGCGGAGGCTGTGGGCCGAGGGCCACATCACGCCAGCGCCGATCCAAGCAAAGGTTCCGATCTGGCTCGGCTACCAAGGGCCTCAGGGCGCTCGACGTGCTGGATTGCTCGGCGAGGGCCTGCTCAGCGCTGATCCGCAACTGTGGCCCACCTACCGCGACGCGCTCGTCGAAGGTGGTCACGGCGCTGCCACAGCCCGGATGGCAGGCGGACTGTCGGGTTGGGTGAGCCAAGACCCCGAGGCCGACTGGCCGGTTGTTGCCCGCCACCTGAGCGCTCAGATGGACTCCTATCGCCGCTACATGGTCGAGGGTACTGATCAGCCGGTGCCGCGGCCGATCGATCCGGCACGGTTGCGAGACGTCGATCCTGCCAAGGGCGCCATGCGTTCGTTCATGCTCGGCACGCCTGCCGATATCGCCGCCAGAGTTCGCGCGGCGACGATGGGTGCGCCGATCGAGACGGTGTACTTCTGGGCGTCGATCGCCGGTATGCCAGAAGCGATGGTCGCCGAACACGTCCGCACCATCTGCACTCAGCTTGCACCGCTGCTCGCCTCGGACGCGAGTCCCTCGCCAGGGTTGCCACCCATATGTCACTGACTGAGTGCTCTGAGATCATGTAAATGGAAACAAAGTTTGACTTTTTTGCGAACCACCACCTCAGAGTTCGGGGCTCTCCTCAGATCGGGCGGGGCAAGCTGTTGTGGCGTATCGTGGAGTCCGAGTTGACCCGCTCAACGGGCAACCAATGATTCGAAGGAGGCCGTTGACATGTCGATGACGCTCAGAGCCGGAAGCCGACTCTTCGGTTCGTCGTCCACAACCGAGATGATCGCCGTCCGGGCTCCGGCTGCCGAGGTCGATCTGACCATTGGCGGGCAGCCTGCTCTCACCGACGCTGCGGGCAGGGATCTCTCGGTTCAGGTCGTTGCTGGCCACGACGGTGGAGCGGCGATGGGTAAACGCTATGTCGACAAGTCCGGCACGGTCGAGTTGCTGTGCACCAAGGCCGGCGCAGGCGTTCCAGCCGTCGCCGGTGAGTTGATGGTCCTCAAGGACGCCAAGCCACTGCCCGCAAGCGACTGATTGGACACGCGACCGGTCAGCCCGAAAGTCCGTTGCGACTGATGAGTTGCTGGACGATCACATTGCGCTGGATCTCGTTGGTTCCTTCCCCGACGATCATCAACGGGGCGTCGCGAAAGTAGCGCTCGACATCGAATTCGGTCGAGTATCCGTACCCGCCATGGATGCGTACGGCATTCAGGGCGATCTCCATCGCAACCTCGGATGCGAACAGCTTGGCCATGCCGGCTTCCATATCGCATCGCTTGCCGGCGTCGAACTTCTCCGCTGCGAACAGGGTGAGTTGACGAGCCGCAGTGAGCTTGGTGGCCATGTCCGCGAGGTAGTTGCCTATCGACTGGTGCTTCCAGATCGGCACCCCAAAGGACTCGCGCTGCTGCGCGTACTGGAGCGCGGATTCGAACGCAGCTCTGGCGACTCCGAGAGCGCGAGCCGCGACCTGGATTCGGCCCGCCTCGAGACCCTTCATCATCTGTGAGAAGCCCTTGCCCTCGACGCCGCCGAGCAACTGCGCTCGCGAGGTCCTGTAGTCGTCGAACATCAACTCGCAGCTCTCGACACCCTTGTAGCCGAGCTTGGGAAGGTCCTTGGAAACTGTCAGACCGGGCCCGTGCTCGACGAGCAGGATGCTGATCCCGCGATGCTTCGGCGTCGCCGACGGATCGGTCTTGCACATCAGCGCGATGAGTTGCGATCGACGGGCGTTGGTGATCCACGTCTTGGAGCCGTTGACGACGTACTCATCGCCGTCGAGCGCCGCCGAGGTGCGCATCGCCTGGAGGTCTGAGCCGCCGGCCGGTTCGGTGAGTGCCATCGTGGCTCGGACCTCGCCGGTGGCCATACGCGGTAAGTAGTGGTCTTTCTGTTCCTGGGTGCCGAACTCGAGCAGCAATGTGGCGACCACCGTGTGACCGCCCATTGCACCGGCCAGGCTCATCCACCCACGAGCGAGTTCCTCGGTCACGTGCACATAGCACGGCATCGAGACCTGCGAACCGCCGTATTCCTCCGGGATCGCGAGGCCGAAGACGCCGAGAGCCTTCATCTGCTCGATCATCTTCTCCGGATATTCGTTCGCGTGCTCCATGTCCATGACGTACGGCTTCACGTCGGTCTCGACGAAACCGTGGACGGTATCGACGATGAGCTGTTCGATATCGGTCAGAGCAGACATTGGTGGACGTCCTTTGCGAGGCAATGGAGAAGTGCGGTCGAAGGAGAGAATGTCAGACGGTGTCGGCTGAATGCAGGACTGCGATCGCGGCGGAGTCGAAGCCGAGTTCACGAAGAATTGCGTCGGTGTGTTGGCCGAGAGCCGGGACGGGGTCCATCCTGGCCGTCACGCCCGAGAGGTCGGCAGGGGGAAGCAATGCCTCGATCTCGCCGCCAGGGGAACGAACGGTGCGCCAACGGTTTCGGCCGCGAAGCGACGGATGATCGAGAAAGTTCTCGATGTCGTTGAGCCGGGCATTGGCAATCGCAGCGCGATCGAGCAGTGCGATCACCGTCTTCGAGTCCAAACCGCCGAAGCGTTCGTTGATCGTCTCGTTGAGAACAGCGCGATTGGCGACCCGCGCCGAGTTCCGGACGAATCGATCGTCGCCGGCTATTGCGACGTCGCCGAGCACGATGTCGCAGAACGAGATCCACTCTCGTTCATTTTGGATTGCGATCAACACAGTGACTCCGTCTCGCGACGAATAGGGGCCGTACGGTGCAATTGTCGCGTGCTCGGCACCGGCACGGCGGGGCTGAGTGCCGCCGTAACGGGTGTAGTAGGCGGGCGCGCCCATCCATTCGGCCAAGGCCTCGAAGAGAGACACGTGCACCGACGACACCTCACCGGTGGTTGATCGCCGATACAGAGCGGTCAGGATTCCCGAGTACGCGTACATTCCGGCCGCAATGTCGGCGATCGAGATTCCGACCCGAGACGGCGTGTCGGCGGTGCCCGTGAGCGACATAACGCCAGCCTCGCACTGGATGAGCATGTCGTACGCCTTGCGGTTCGACCACGGCCCGGTGGTGCCGTATCCCGAGATGTCACAGACAATCAATCGTGGAAAGCGGGCTGAGAGTGTCGCAGCGTCGAGACCGAGGCGCGCTGCTGCGCCGGGCCCGAGGTTCTGGACGAAGACGTCAGCGGTATCCAGCAGGCTGACCAAGATGTCTCGGCCAGCAGCGGTCTTGACGTCGAGTGTCAGCGACTCTTTCGAGCGATTGATCCAGACGAAGTAGCTGGAGTCACCGAGCACGGTTTCGTCGTAGTGACGGGCGAAGTCGCCAACGCCGGGTCGCTCGATCTTGATCACTCGGGCCCCGAGATCGGCGAGTTGTCGGGTCGCGTACGGTGCAGCCACCGCTTGTTCGATGCTGACGACGGTGATGCCTGTGAGCGGAAGCGCGTTCACGCCGGCCCAGGACCAGTGAAGTGAGTTGACATAGTCGTCAACTATGGTGTGTGGACGAGGTCGCCCACGATTCGCCCACGATTCGCCCACGAGTCGCCCCACCCGAGGAACCGCAATGGAGAGACATGCTGCCCCCCGCGACGATGACTTCGGTTCTCTTCCTCTGCACCGGCAACGCGGCCCGTTCGGTGATGGCGGGTGTTGCGCTCGGCTTCCGGCGTCCGGACCTCGTCGTTGATACCGCGGGCACTCTGAGCGTTGACGGGTTGCCGATTAGTTGGCGAACCCGCGCAGCGCTGGATGCGGTCGCCTTGCCGTGGCCACGTCATTCGAGTAAGCAGGCAACTCGTGCTCACCTCGACGCGGCCGATGTCGTGATCGGGATGGCACCGGAACATGTGGAGTGGGTGCGTCGGCAGTACCCGTTCGCCAGTTCGCGCACGGCCACTCTGACTGCGTTGGTCGACGGGCTCGAGCGGCTCGATCGCAATGAATCCGTCGAGGACCGGCTGATCCAACTCGATCTCGCCGAAAGGTTCCTCGACCCCTTGGAAGAAGTTATCGATCCAGGTGGAGGTGATGAGCCCGAGTTCATTCGGTGCGTACAGCACGTTGTCGCGCTTGTCGATCGGCTGGCTCTGGCGTTGTAACTGGCCAATCAGCCGCGGAGGACGGCCGTTTGGGCCGAGTCGAGGTACTCCTCGATCCGGATCACCTTGCCGTTGTCACCGATGGTCGCGACGACGCAGGAGTGGACCCGCAGTTCCTTGTCGGACACGGTCCCGGTCAGTACCGACTGCCAGACGAACCCATCGCTCGTTGCTTTCACAGCAACGTCGGTCCAGTCAATGCCGACCACTGTGCGGTGCAGCCACGCCATCGCCCGAATTGTGTGTGCGGTCGAGGTCTCTCGGTCGTCGAAGTTATGCCACGTGACGGCGTCCGGTGCACAGAGCGCAGCCATCGCGACGCCATCGTTGGATCGGCTCGCAGCCGTATACGCGACCGCGACTGCCAGCTTCGACTCGTCAGACAGTGGTTCCATGAACTGATTCGTGCTCAACGCCCGGACAGGAATTTGAGGTTGTCGCGCAGCGCCATTCGCTGCTCGTTCGGCTCCAGAGTGAGAAAGTCCGGGATCCACTTGCGCGGCTCAGACAGGCCCTCTGGATGCGGCCAATCGGAGCCGAGCAGAATTCGGTCGGCACCGATTGCGTCTCGCAGCACGCGAACGTCGTCTTCGTAGAACGGTGCGACCCAGACGTGCTCGCGGAATTGTTCGACCGGATCGGTCGCGAATTGTTGGGGCTTCTTGCCGTACGCGACGCCGAACTTGCGGATGAGTTCGGGAACCCATGCGGCTCCGAGTTCGAGTGATGCAACCTTCAGACCCGGATGGCGGTCGAACACGCCATGACACACGAGTACAGCCATCATGTCGTAGATCGGTCGTTCGATACTGATGCACATCACCTCGGTGAGGGTGGTGCTCTTCATCCCCGTGTACTTGCCGCTTTCGCCCCAGTCCTCGATGTACTTGGTATATCCCGAATCAGCTGCGTGAATCGCGACGACCACGCCCGCCTCGGCGAGCATTGCCCAGACGCGGTCGTGGAGGGGATCGCCCGGCGAGCGATGCCGGCCGGGAACGGCGACCGGCGCGGGTCGCATCGTGACGAACTTGGCGCCCCTGTCCAGCGCAAACTGCACCTCGCGCTCGGCCTCGGCCGGATCGAGCAAGGAGATCAGTGGGCCGGTCTGTAGTCGACCGTCACGGTCGTAACCCCAATCGTCGTCAAGCCATCTGTTGTAGGCCCGAAAGATCGCGTGCGCGGACGCCGGGTCCGCCGACAGCGTCTCTTCGATGCCGAGACCGAGGCTTGGAAGGAGCCAAGCGAAGTCCACCCGCTGTTGGTCCATCCTGGCAACGCGGGCCTCTCGGTTGCGGTACTCGGGCTGGATCGGCTGGATCTCGATGATGTCGCGAAGTTCGCGTCCCTCGTGATTTTCAGCCCGGAAGTACACCTCGAGGGAGCCCGGAACGCCGACGGGATCGTATGTCGGATTGGGAACGATCGTGAGTAGTTGATCGTTGATCAGCAGCGAGCGCCGACCTTCGACGTCGATCCATTTGACCGAGCGTCGATACTGCGGTTCGAGATACCGGGTCAAGGCGTCCTCGGCCTCGTAGTAGTGCTCGTCAGCGTCGTAGAGGCCGTAATCAACGTCGAATTCGAGCTGGGTTGGCTCCATCGAAGCTTGTTCCAATGTCGTCACGGGGACCTCCAAGGGTTCAGATCAAGGTTGAGAAATCTGGGTGAGCTGTGCAGAAGCTTCGCGCGGTCGAAGTCGACTGATGCTCAACTTGACACTATCGTCACATTCTATGACTGTCGAGACGGAGCAGGCGGCCACCGTCGCAACCGTGTCAGCGTTGTGGAGCCCGGTTCCGTCGCCGCTTCTGGATCGACTGACCCACGGGTTGGTGCTTGCGTTGTGGAGCCGCGCCGACCCTGACGGTCATGCGTGGGGGATCGTCCACGATCCGGGCTGGCCGGTTGATGCAAACGGGTCGATCCGAATGCAATGATCGGGTGCTTCCTTGGTGAGATCACCTCTTCGCCTGTTTTTGGTGAGCTCGCGACTTCATCACGTTTGATCGGGAATGAACAAAGGGACTTTGGTCCTGCCAGGTCGGGACTCGCGGCCCGTCCCCGGTCGGGCGAATCCAACGACACTCAGGTCATGAGTCGAGACGATAAGAGCTTTCTATCCGGCGGTGCCTTTATCTTTGGGGCGGTCGCGTTCGCGTTCGCCGGGTTCGCAATCCTGAACTCCGGCGATTCCGAGGGCAATGCATCGACCGCAGCGGCGATTGCCCCGACGGTCATCGACGTCAATATGACCGAGTTCGCGATGTCGCCGATGATGCCCAACGTTCCAACGGGTGATGTCGCCCTGCGGGTCACGAACTCGGGCACGTTGGTCCACAACCTGACCTTCAAAGACGGCGGCCTCGCGACGCGAGACTTGCAGCCTGGCGAAAGCCAGACGATCTCGGTTCCGAATGTGGAGCCAGGCGACATGCCGTTCATCTGCACGATCCCCGGCCATGCCGAGTCGGGCATGACTGGCATGCTGATGGCGAGTGCCGACGGCGTGGCCACTGGAGGCGACGCTGCGACTCCGACGACGACGATGTCGTGGCAGTCGATGGACGCCGCGATGGAGGAGCGCGGGATGCGGTTCGTGAACGTACCGAAAGGCACCTTTGGTGGCGCCCGGTTGGAGCCGACTGTTCTCGCTGATGGCACGAAGGAATACGAACTGACTGCGTCGATCGTGGACTGGGAGGTCGAGCCCGGCAAGATCGTCAAGGCGTGGACCTATAACGGCGTCGTTCCAGGACCAGAGATCAAGGTGGATGTCGGAGACAAGGTGCGCGTCGTGCTCCACAATGAATTGCCCGAATCAACCGTGATCCACTTCCACGGCATCCGAGTGCCGAACTCGATGGACGGGGTCGACCCGTATACCCAGGATCCGGTCGAGCCGGGGGCGTCGTTCACCTACGAGTTCACCGCGCTCGAGCCGTCCGTCGGCATGTACCACTCTCACCACAACGCTCAGACGCAGGTTCCAAACGGCCTTGCCGGTGCGTTCCTGATCGGCGACATGCCGATTCCGCCGTCACTGGCCGACAAGGGCATCACAGACATCGACCAGTCGGTCAATATGGTGCTCAACGATGCCGGAACGATCGGACTGTCGCTCAATGGTAAGAGCTTTCCTGCGACACAGGCCTACACCGCCAAGGTCGGCGACACGATGTTGGTCAACTACCTCAACGAGGGCTTGATGAGCCATCCGATGCACATGCATCAGCCCGTCGGCTGGATCATTGCCAAGGACGGCGTTCCACTCGAGGTGCCGATGCCGAGCGACACGGTCAGTGTTGCGCCCGGCGAGCGGTACACGGTGCTCTATCACTTCCTCGATCCCGGTGTGTGGGCGTGGCACTGCCACATCCTCAACCACGCCGAGGGCCCGATGGGGATGTTCGGGATGGTCACCGCCGTGATCGTCGAGGAGTAACCCGCTTCAGTTGCCGCCAGGGCCGGCCAGGGCGGGCCAGACCGGCCAGGGCCGGGCAAGAACCGGCGAATCGGGCCCAGAACTGAGCGGTGGAAACCACACCCATGTTCTTGAAAAACCCCGTATTGCGGGGCTTCGCGGGAACATGGGCGCAAAAACCACCGGTCGAATCCCGAACGACAGAGCCCTCGCGGCGCCGGGGTAGTGCCGGAAAATGATCGAGTACCGGCCTCAGTTGCCTGCCCGCTTGAGGTACCAGTGCGTTGCGTTCGGGTTGTCGTTGAACGCTTCGATCTCGCTGTAGCCAGATGACTTGTACAGATGCCCGGCGGTCTCGAGACTGGCGTTCGTGTCGAGGACGAACTCGGTCGCGCCGAGCGCGATCGCCCGCTTCTCCAGTTCGTTGAGCAGTGCTCGTCCGAGCCCGCGGCCCTGCCAGGCAGGCCGGATCCAGAGATGCTTGATCTCGAACCGACTGCCGCCGAGCGAACGCACGCCGCCGCAGCCGATGTCGGCGCCGCCTTGGGTGTCTCTGTCATCGACCACGAGAAACACTCCGTTCGGATGCTCGAACTGTTCCGGTGGCGGGAACCTGGCGTGGTAGCCGTCGGTCATTGGGAACGTGGCCGAACGAAAGGAAAAGTACTCGGCGAGCAACTGATGGGCGATGGGGTCAATCACCGACAACTCGCGACAACTGAACATCGTCAGATCGTAGGCGGCGGCTCAGGAGCTGACTGGCGTCAGGTGAATGGACAGTCAGGCGACCTCGAGCAGGATCTTGCCGAAGAAGTCGCCGGATTCCATTCGCTGCTGGGCAGCGGGAAGTTCCTCGAGACTCCAGACGCTGTCGATCACCGGCGGCCGCGTCGTTTGTGACATCGCTTCGAGCATCATCGGGAACTCTGCGGCCTGATAACCGCCGGCGCCAATCAACGTTCGACCCCAGTGGTACACATCGGTCAGGGCGAACGTGGCTTGAGTGCCGGTGGTGGTGCCACAGAACACCATCCGCCCGCCGATTGCCAACGACTGCACCGACTCACGGAACAGGGCGGGGCCGACGTGGTCGATGACAAGGTCCACGCCCTGGCCTTCGGTGATCGAATGAACCCGCTCGACGATGTCATCGCAACGATGATCGATTGCGTGGTGATATCCGGTCGCCAGGGCCTTGGCGACTTTGACCGGGCCTCCAGCCGTCGTGATCACCGTTGCGCCACGGTGCAGGAGCAGCGCGAGCAACGCGCAGGAAACACCCGATCCGGCACCGTTGACGAGCACCGTTTCGCCCGTGAAATGTCCAGCCGCGAGCAGGGCATGGTGGGCCGTCATCGCCGCAACGGGAAGCGTGGATGCTTCGAGGAAGGACATGCCTTGGGGAACTTCATAGGCGCGATCCGCCGGGGCCGCGACGAACTCGGCGAATCCGCCTGGCCGAGTCGACCCGATCGTGCGAAGGTTCTCGCAGTACGGCGAACGACCTGATGCACATCGGCTGCACGCCCCGCACGTGGAGACCGGATCGAGCAAAACGTGAGCGCCGAGTGCTGGCCCGATGCCGTCGGGTAGCGAGCCTCGATCCACCACGACGCCGGCCACGTCCATCCCTGCGATGTGTGGCAGCGAGAATCCACGCACCAATGGTGCTCGACGTTGGAGCAAGTCCAGCCGATTCAATGCGCAGGCCTTGACCTGAACAATCAGTTCTCCGGCTTCAGGCGACGGGTCAGCAACGGCTTCGACGGCGACGACCTCGTCGCCCCCGAAACCGCGCTGGACCTGTGCTCTCACTGTGTCGCTGACCGTGTTGCGCGTTGATCGATCAGCCGGCTGGCCAGATCACCGTGCCGTCGGCGTCATACAACGAGGCGGCGAGTTCGGTGTCGTAGTAACGCCCGTCGTCGGGTGCGCCGTCGGGCCATACACCGCCGTCGAC
>JANOQU010000011.1:0-7416 GCA_031422355.1 Actinomycetes bacterium | reverse complement strand
GCAGCACCTTCGGCTCCCTTGCAGCCGACGTTCGAGCGGAACGACGCATCGCACTTCACGCGCTGTCGGTACTCGAATATGCCGTCACCGCACCTGCTCCCAGGCGACATCGCACATGGCTGCACCGAGTTACGATCGCGGTCGAAGCTCTGCACGCCGCTCTCCAGGCTCGAGCTTTTGCGACCGACACCCCGTTCCACTTACTCGACGAGATCGCGCTCTCCAACCCCACCTTCGTCACGCCAATTCAGCGCCTTCGCCAGGAACTGCTCGACCTCACGATCGCCGTTGCGTCGCTACGCGAGCAGATCGAACCCGACCCCGTCATCGAACTGAACCCCGACGACGTCAGGGACCGTCTCGCCGTCCTTGCGCAACAGTTCCGCGAACATCAGGCCAGCGAAGCGGTTCTCGTTCACCAAGCAACGGGACTCGACCTCGACAACGACGTTTGAGTGTGGTGCCATGATCGGTCACGGGGTCGGGTACATCAGCGACCCAGGTGTGGTCAGCAGCTCGCCCGTTTCGAGCCACGTCTTCAGCCCGGACAGAATCATCGGCCAGCCACCGTAAATCTGCTCGTTCGCCCCCTCGCGCATGTGGTCGTGGGTCACGAGTAGCCGGCATGAATCGCCGATGGGCTCGATCTCCCACGTCACGCGCGTGGTGCCTTCGGCTTCGACGTCGTCGCCCCACAGCGCAACCATCGATTGGACCAACCGACGCGGTGGATCGACTTCGAGGATCTCGCCTTTGCCCAGCAAACCGCCCATTGGGTGGCTCATTTCGTACGGTGAGCCCGGCTTCCAGTCGGTGATGTGGCTGGCGCCGAAGTTGTACTTCGCTCGAATTTCGGGGTCGGTGATTGCCTGCCACAGCAGCTCAGGCGTCGTGCGAATGTAGAACTCGAAGACCTTGTCCATGGTCTGCTCCAATCGTGTTTTGAGGTCCGCCAGGGCGGCGGTCCAGGGTTCGGTGTACTTGCCATCGATGTGTCGACGGTCTCGCAACCTTGGCACGAATCGCGCCCTTGGTACCGCGCTGTGTCATCCCTTGGCACACAGCGGCACCAAGGGCGTCGAATGTGTCAGGTTCACGCCGATACGAGTTGCCGGCGAGCGCCGCCACGTTGGCGGTATGCGACGCCACATCGACGCGAAGGCTGGGTGAGGGTCAGCGCCAGGGGAGCAGTTCGCCGGAACCACGCTCGATGACCGCGCTGTGCAGAATCTCCTGCAACGGCGCCGCCGTCGAGCCCTCGATCCGGGCGAAGAGGATTTCGGCGGCCTGCCGGCCGAGTTCGAGTGGGTGCTGGGGAACCACCGAGACACCTGGCCGTACGACGTCGGCGAGGTCGATGTCGTCAAATCCGATGAGGGCGATCTTGGTGTGCAGATCGAGTTCGTGCAGGGCCCGGGTAGCGCCCATGGTGATGAAGTTCTGGGCAGTGAACATCGCGGTCGGCGGGTTCGGTTCGGCGAGAAACTCGCGGATGATCGGCTGCCAGTCCTCGGCCGAATGACGACCATGGACGATGCGCCGGTCCTCGACGGTCAGTCCGGCCCTGTCCATTGTGTGTCGAAATCCGGCGAGACGTTGGCCTGCGGAAAACACCGTCGGGTCATCGCTGAGAAATGCGATGTCACGATGACCGCGAGCTATCAGGTGCTCGGTTGCGAGGATTGCACCGCCGAAGTGATCACTCCGGACGAGGTCGACAGCGAAGTCGGTGGGATCGAGATCGAGGAACACCACCGGCGTGCCGCGATCGAGTTCGGCGCGCAGCAGACCAACGCCGGGACCGGAGGAGACCACGATCAGCCCGTCGACACGCCGTCCGACGAATGCTTCGATCAGCTGGTCCTCGCGTTCACGAACGCCATCCGTGCTTCCGGCGAGGACCAGATAGTCCCGCTTTCGTGCGATCTCTTCGATACCGCGCAGCGTCGACGAGAAAAACGGGTTCGAGACATCGACGAGGACGAAACCAATCGTTCCTGTCCGTGACCCGCCTTGGCGGAGACGACGAGCGCGATCGTCGGGCCGATAGCCCAGCGTTACGACTGCCTGCTCGATCCGGGCAACGAGATCGTCGCTGACGCCGCCCTCGCCGTTGACAACCCGCGAGACCGTCTTGAAACTGACCCCGACATGTGCTGCGACATCGCGCATCGTTGGCCGCCGCCGCTGCGTCTCGGACATCGTATGCCTCCATACCTCTTCGGTCTGCTGCGGCGAGATCATATTTAAATCACCCCTTGACAACGTTGTCAAGGGGTGATTTGATGATTGACAACGTTGTCATCCGGCATCGTTTGGAATTCTCAGGGGGAATCCAATGAAATCTGTCCACGCAGCGCGTTCGTTTCGCGCCACTCGCTTGATCGCCGTTGCATTGGTCTCGGCCCTCGTCGCTGGGGCATGTGGGAGCGACGAAGACAAGGCTGCCACAACCGAGGCCGCCGCAGAAGCCACCACAGCACCTGCCGAGTCCGCGGCGCCGGCAACCGAACCTGCTCCGTCAGGCGATGTCGGCGTGACGCTCGTCTTGAAGAACACCAGCAACCCGTTCTTTGTCTCGATGAAGAATTCGGCCGAGGCCGAAGCAGCGGTACTCGGCGTCAGCCTCACGGTTGCTGCCGGTCAGGAAGACGGCGATACCCAGAGTCAGATCAACGCTATTGAAGCCGCCGTCGCACGCGGCGACAAGGGCATCCTCATCACGCCAAGCGGCGATGCCGTGGTTCCGGCACTTGATGCCGCCCGCGCTGCGGGACTGCTCGTGATCGCACTCGACACACCGCCGAACCCGGCGACATCGGTCGACATCACCTTTGCCACCGACAACTATCTCGCTGGTCAACTCATTGGTCAGTGGACCGCAGCGCAACTCGGCGGCAAGAAGGCCACGATTGCGATGCTCGACCTCTTCAATGATCAGGTCGTCTCGGTCGACACGGCGCGAGACCAAGGTTTCTTGAACGGAATGGGGATCATCGACGCGCTCGATCCGTCTGCCAACGGCAACGAGCCGGCAACCGGTTCCTACAGCGGCGGCGAGTACGAAGTGGTCTGCCACGAGCCAACCAACGGCGCAGTCGATGGTGGCAAGACCGCCATGGAGACCTGCCTCGCAGCGAACAGCGATGTCAACGTCGTCTACACGATCAACGAGCCCGCCGCCCAAGGTGCCTATGACGCATTGACCGCAGCAGGCAAGGAGTCAGGCGTTCTCATCGTGTCGGTCGACGGCGGCTGCTCGCCAGGTCTCGAACTCGTCGCTTCCGGGGTCATCGGGGCCACCGCCCAGCAATACCCAGGCAAGATGGCAACGCTCGGAATGAAGGCGATCAAGGATCTCGCTGACGGCGGCGCTGCCCCGTCCGTGACCGCCGGTCTCGACTTCTTCAACACCGGCGTTGCGCTGGTGACCGGCACGCCCGCCGACGGAGTCGAGAGCATCTCGGTCGCCGAAGGCCAAGAGATCTGCTGGGGCTGATCCCTTCGTCCCGCGGATTGTTCGACGGGGCGGTTCGTGCGCCCCGTCGAACACACTCAGCGCTATAGATTCCGCAACAACGAATTCCGCAACATCGAATTCTGCAACCATCGAACTGGGGGTTCCTGATGGAGACGCTCGACACTGAGTCAACCGACGCAGCAGTACTACTGCGACGATCAACTGGTCCGCTGGACCAGATTCAACACGCTCTTCACCGCTATCCGGTGATCAGTCCAACCTTCGTCCTGCTTGCGTCGTGCGTCGTCTTCACGCTCTTCGGCGAAGGGCGGTTTCAGCGGCCCGAGACCATCGGCATCATCCTCCAGCAAACGGCGGTATTGGCGACGTTGGCGATTGGTCAGACACTGATCATCCTCACCGCCGGCGTCGACCTTGCGGTCGGTACGGCGATGCTGTTCACCCACTTGGTCGTTGCCAAGATTGCTGTCGATCACGGTGTACCAGGAATTCTGGCGCTCCTGATCGGCGCGACGGTCGGCATGCTGCTGGGCGCATTTCACGGTGTACTCGTGACCAAGATTGGACTCCCACCGTTCATCGTCACGCTCGGCACGTTCTACATTTTCAGTTCGCTGGGATTGGTCTACAGCAAGGCTCAGACGATTTCCAAGGACTCGCTGGGCGGTCCGGATTCGTTGCTGCTCTGGACCGGCAAGGGCATCACGATCGGATCGATGAGGATCACCACAGGAGTCCTCGTCGCGCTGTTGATGTACATCATCTTCGCCTACGTGCTCGCAAAGACGGCGTGGGGGCGCCACGTATATGCAACTGGCGATGATCGCGAGGCTGCCCGACTGGCCGGCATCGATGTCACTCGCGTTCTGATCAGTGTCTACGTGGTGGCCGGGCTGGTGTACGCAATCGGTGGTTGGGTGCAGCTCGGACGTTCGTTGTCCGCAAGCAGCAACGCTGCGACCGATATCAATCTGGAGACGATCACGGCCGTCGTGATCGGCGGAACGAGCCTGTTCGGTGGACGAGGTCGTCTCTGGGGAAGCCTGGTCGGCGCACTGATCGTGACGGTGTTCCGAATCGGGCTCAGCCTGGCCGACGTCAATGCCTACTACCAGAACTTCGCGATCGGTTCGCTGATCTTGATCGCAGTCGCCCTCGACCAATGGATTAGAAAGGTGGGGTCATGACGAATGATGAGATGAACGCCGAAGATGGGCGGCAGCCAATCCTCTCCGCGCATGGATTGATCAAGCGCTTCGGCCGAGTCACGGCCCTGAGTGGATCTGACTTCGAACTCTACCCGGGCGAAGTGTTGGCCGTGATCGGCGACAACGGCGCGGGCAAGTCATCACTGGTCAAATGCCTGTCGGGTGCAATGGTTCCCGACAGTGGCGGGATCAGGCTCAACGGCAGTCCGGTGACGTTCAAACGGCCCCAGGACGCGCGGGCACTGGGAATCGAAACGGTGTACCAAACGCTCGCAGTCGCTCCGGCGTTGGATATTGCAACCAACATGTTTCTCGGACGCGAGCGTCGCCGACCAGGGCCACTCGGCTCGATTCTGCGGATGATGGATACCGCTGGAATGCGCCGAGATGCCAAGAAGGCCCTCGACGACCTCGGGATCGGCACCTTGCAGGACATCACCCAGGCCGTCGAAACGTTGTCCGGCGGACAGCGTCAAGCAGTCGCAGTCGCACGGGCCGCCGCGTTCGGGAGCAAGGTCGTGATTCTCGACGAGCCAACCGCTGCGCTCGGCGTCAAGGAGTCCGGTCAGGTACTGCAGCTGATCAGAGACCTCCGCGATCGCGGACTTCCGGTCATCCTGATCAGCCACAACATGCCGCACGTCTTCGAGGTCGCGGATCGGATTCACATCCAGCGTCTCGGTCGCCGTGCGGCAGTCGTGACGCCGACGTCGCACACGATGGCCCAAGCCGTGGCAATCATGACGGGTGCCGCTGCGGCCTGATTGGCACGCGCTACAGCGACGTCAGAAAATCGACGAGTGCCTCGGTCACTGGTTCGGCACGTTCCTGCTGAATCCAGTGGCCGGCACCGTCGAAGATCTCAAGATGTCGCAGTCCGGGCAGCGTTTGGCGCATTGCGTCGAGGCCTGACTCAGTGTTGCCGGCGATCATGTCGTACTCGCCGGCCAGGTACAGCGATGGCTGGTTGATGGTCGCGCCGAAGAACGGTGCGAGCGCCGACGGGATTCCGTTGAGGTTGCGGTACCAGTTGAGCCCGCCGCGGAAACCCGTGCGCGTGAGTTCGTCGGTGTAGTAGTCCACATCGGCATCGGTCAGCCAGGAGGGCAGCGCGTGCGGAATGACGAGTTGATCGACGAACGTCTCACCCATCGGGAAGTGTCCGTCCCAACCGTTGTCGTGCACGCCGTCTGTCACGATGTCGCCCGACACCGTGTACATGAACCCGATCATGCTGCGCCGAACATTGGCCTCGAGCTCCGCCTCTGCGATGTCAGGTGGCTGAAAATAGAGCCGGTAATAGTCGCGTCCCGCGGCATTCATCCGGGTCAGGTCGTTCAGCGTCAACCCCTCCGGCAGCCCTCCAAACGGCGCGATGTAGGGCACGCTCATCCCGACGACTGCCCGGAAGACGTCTGGTCGCATCAACGCGCTGTACCAGGCGACCGGGGCACCCCAGTCGTGGCCAACCACCACCGCTTCGCGTTCGCCGACAGCAGCCACCACACCGACGACGTCTGCGACGAGGTCACTGATCGAGTACGCAGAAATGGCCGCCGGCTGACTGGTCCTGCCGTAACCGCGCATGTCCATCGCGACGGCCTGGAAGCCCGCCTCAGCGACCGCAGGGAGTTGGTGACGCCACGAGTACCACGACTCGGGGAAGCCGTGGCAAAACAACACGAGCGGCCCTTCGCCAATCTCAGCGAGATGAACCGAGATTCCGTTTGCGTCGACGTTGCGATGGGTGATCTCTGACATGGGCTGACAATAGTTCGGTGACTCCCGGTGCCGTGCCGTGCCGCGACTGGGTCAGCGGTCCTGCCATGTACAGACGCACGCTTCGTTGCCATCGGCGTCAGCGAGCACCCACCATGACCGTGCGAACGCATCCGTCAGCAATGTCCCGCCCGCCGCAATCGCAGCTGCCACCCGTTCGTCGGCGACATCGTGGGCAACCGAGATGTCGATGTGGAAGCGGTCACGGTCGGTGCGCGGTTCGGTCATCGTCTGAAACCAGACGGGTGGTCCGATCCGCAATGGATCCACGAGCGTTCCGCCGTCGACGCGATACCCCAGGACTGCGGCCCAGAATGGCCTGATCCGGTCCGCGTCGAGAGTATCGATCGCGATCTCGATCACCTGAGGCACCGTTGGCTCCGCCGTTGCACCAGCCTGTGCGGCGAGCGCTGAAATGGATCGGGCGAGGTCGACATCAAGGGTGGTCAAACCGCCGGCTGCGTGGGTGGACACCATCACACGCACCCGGTCCGGGTAGCGCAGGTTCACGTCGGGGTGATGGTCTGCCGCATCGGCTTCCGCTGCGATCGCCGAGATCAGCTCCGCCGCCGCCGCAAACGAGCCAGCTCGAAACTCGGCCTGAATCACGGCGCATGTGAACCGCCAGTCGTCGACTCCGTCGGTGGCTGCGAACTCGTCCGGTGAAACCGATGTGTATTCCATGCTCCCAAGTCAACTACACCGTCGGCAGTGTCGAGGGTTTGCGGTTCGGGTTGGCGGTCACGAAACCCTCGGCGATACTCGCGGCGTGAGCAGCATCGTGGTGTCTGAGTTGGAGTACGCGCCGCCGGGGTCCGATTCGCTGTTCTTCGACGTCAGCTTCGGTATCGCGCCTGGCGAACATGCAGCGTTGGTGGGGGCGAATGGTGTCGGCAAGAGCACCATCTTGCGCATCCTGTCGGGCGAACTCGCTGCCGACGAGGGCGG
>JANOQU010000010.1:0-8600 GCA_031422355.1 Actinomycetes bacterium | reverse complement strand
CGACGAGTGGTGCGGGCCGTCAGGCGGACGGCTGATCCCACTGATCATCGTTCCGCTCTGGGACCCTCAGATGGCAGCGGCAGAGGTACGTCGAAACGCCGCGCGAGGTGTGCATGCTGTCTGTTTCAGCGAGATCCCGAGCAACCTCGGGCTGCCCAGCATTCACGATGCTGACGGTTACTGGTTGCCATTCTTCGACGCCTGCAACGAACACGGTGTGACCATCAACATGCACATCGGTAGCGGGTCGAAAATGCCCTCGACGTCACCGGACGCTCCGGCCGCCGTTGGCTCGACACTCACGTTCGCGAACTGCTGCTTCAGCTTGGTCGACTGGCTGATGAGTGGCATCTTTACCCAATTCAAAGATCTCAAGATCGCCTACAGCGAGGGCCAGATCGGCTGGATTCCGTACATCCTCGAGCGTGCCGACACGGTCTGGCAGGAAAACCGTGGGTGGGGAGGCATCGCTGACAAGGTTCCCGAACCGCCGAGCGAGGTCTTTCGCAAGCATGTCTACGGGTGCTTCTTCGATGATCCCCACGGGCTGAAATGTCTGGACGAGATCGGCGAGGACAACGTCACGTACGAGAGCGATTATCCGCACAGCGACAGCACGTGGCCACACACCGCCAAGATTGCCCAGGAGCAGATGATGCACCTCTCCGACGAGACCGTTTACAAGCTGGTCCGCGGCAATGCCATCAAAATGCTGCACCTCGACCACTTGAAATAGCGGGGAGACTCGGATGCGCGGAATTGTCTTTGATGGAACAACGACGCAACTCGTTGACGGCCTGACGCTGCGAGCGCCGGGTCCACGCGACGTGATCGTCGAAATCGGCGCAGCGGGCCTGTGCCATAGCGACATCTCGTATATGCACGGCCTCTACCCGGTTCCGTCGCCAGGCGTGTGTGGCCACGAGGGTGCAGGCATTGTCGCCGAGGTCGGAGGCGCTGTCACCCACGTCAAGCCAGGTGATCACGTCATCATCGCAACGCTTGCAGCCTGCGGTTTCTGCGACCGCTGCAACGACGGCAAGCCAACGGCGTGTCGCCAAACACTCGCCAACTGGAGCCAACCGTTCACGCTCGACGGTGAACCGATCTACAACTTTGCTGCGACCAGCGCATTCGCCGAGCGCACGGTCGTTCGCGACATCCAGTGCGTCAAGATTCCAGACGACGTTCCACTCACCTCGGCGGCACTGGTCGGGTGTGGCGTGGTCACCGGAATGGGTGCGGTGTTCAATCGGGCCAACGTGAAGCGCGGCCAGAGTGCCGCCGTATTCGGTGTCGGCGGCGTCGGGCTGAACGTGATCCAGGCACTGAAGGTGCAGGGCGCGACGACCATCATTGCGATCGACACCGAACCGAAGAAGCAAGCACTCGCGGAACAGTTCGGCGCGACCCACTTCCTCGACGGTCGCCGCGACGACATCGTGGCGGCGATCGGGGAACTATCGCCCTGGAGCTCAGAACTCGTCCGCGGGCCGTTCAACGGCGGTGGGGTGAACTGGGCATTCGACTGCGTTGCCCATCCAGCCGTCACGTTCAACGCACTCGAATCGCTTGAATGGGAGGGCACCGTCGTCGTCATCGGCGTGTCTGGCCAGACGACCGAATTCCACGGTCTCTACGGCCGCCTGACCCAGGTCGACCGCGGCATCATCGGCTGTCGCTACGGCACTGTTTCTCCGCATCGAGACATTCCCAGGATCATCGAGTTGTATCGCCGCGGCGAGGTGCTGCTCGACGAACTCGTGTCCCAGACTTTCGCGGTCGAGGATTGGGAAAGCGCGGTCACCGGTTTGGAGTCCGGCTCCGTCGCCAGAGGCGTCCTCACGTTCTGAGAGGCCGACCACCATGACAAGCAGGACACCCATCGCAGGATTGATCGATACGTCCGGCAAGACCCTCTGGCAGCTGGTCTGCGAGCGGGCCGAGACGACACCAGACAAACGAATGGCCCTCGATGAAGCGGGCCGAACGATGACGTTTGGCGAGTACCGGAATTGGAGTGA
This sequence comes from Actinomycetes bacterium, assembly GCA_031422355.1. Taxonomy (GTDB): domain Bacteria; phylum Actinomycetota; class Acidimicrobiia; order Acidimicrobiales; family Ilumatobacteraceae; genus WLMZ01. Next base: position 6,576 of record JANOQU010000010.1, on the reverse strand, counting down.
ACGTGTGGCCGCTGGCCTCGCTGGTCATGGCGTGGGCGCGGGGACCAACGTCTCATGGGTGCTCCCCTCTCGGTTCGAGGCGATGGTCCTCGCCGCGGCATTGGCCCGGCTTGGCGCAATTCAGAATCCGATCCTGCCGATCTACCGTGCCCGTGAGATCGGCTTCATCACCCGTCAGAGTGGCTGCGCCGTGCTGATCGTTCCAGGCGTGTTCCGCGGATTCGACTACCCGCCCATGGCGCGCGAGGCAACCGGCGGCACAGGCATCGAAGTCATCGTCGCCGATCCAGGCTTGCCCGAAGGTGACCCGGCGGACCTCGCGGCATACGAACCTGCCTTCGACGACCTCCGTTGGCTGTTCTATTCGTCGGGGACCACTGCCGACCCAAAGGGCGCCAAACACACCGACCACAGCATGTCAGCGGCAAATGACGGCATGCAGTGGAGCATGGAGGTCGGCCCTGACGATCGGGCCGCGGTTGTCTTCCCGATCACCCATGTCGGCGGCCTGATCTGGCTCTTCAACGCCATGCAGACCGGCGTCGAGCTGCTCACCGTCGAGACGTTCAGCCCGTCCGAGACACCGCGTTGGCTCGGCGAGCGCGGTGTCACGTGCGCGGGTGCTGGCACGGTGTTCTGGCAGAGCTACCTCAGTGCTCAGCGGGCAGTCACCGACGGGACCCGACTCATGCCGGAGGTACGCATCTTCAATGGCGGCGGTGCGCCGAAGCCGAAGACCCTGCACGCGGAGATGATGCGTGAGATGGGCGCACCTGTCATCGGCGGCTGGGGAATGACCGAGTCGCCAATCAATACGATGGTGCATGTCGGTGACCCCGACGACAAGAAGGCCGACACAGACGGGCGAGCCTGTCCGGGTGTTCAGATCAGGCTGGTCACGGACGACCGCGATTGCGGACCCGACGAAGAAGGCGAGTTGCGGGTCAAGGGACCACAGCTCTGTATGGGTTACCTCGACTCGTCACTCGACGACGACGCATTCGACAGTGAGGGTTGGTTCAAAACTGGCGACCTCGGAGTACGCGACGCCGGTGGCTGGATCAGCATCACCGGCAGGCTGAAAGACATCATCATCCGCAAGGGCGAAAATATCTCGGCCAAGGAAATCGAGGATCTTCTCCACTCCCATCCATCGATTGCCGACGCAGCCGTGATCGGCGTACCCGACGAACGCAGCGGTGAGCGAGCATGCGCTGTCGTGGTCTGCCGGGCCGGCGCCAACCTCACCCTCGCCGAAATGGTGACCTTTCTGAAGGACCACCAGTTGTCCGTCTACAAGATTCCCGAACAGCTCGAGATCGTGGAAGTCCTGCCGCGCAATCCAACTGGCAAGGTGCTCAAGAAAGATCTCCGCGCAACCTATGGAGGCCAGTCATGACCGACGCAACTCATCCCGATATCCCAAAACAGGGCCTGCGGCGCTTCGAGGGTCGCCGGGTCGTGATCACAGGAACCGGATCTGGAATCGGCCAGGCCACAGCAGATCTGTTCGCTCGTGAGGGAGCGTCTGTTGCGTGCCTCGACGTGAAAGGTGCCGATGAGACGGCGGCAAGCATCGTCTCCGCCGGAGGTACGGCACACTCATTCGTGTGCGACGTCGGTGACTCCTCTGCGGTCAAACAAACAATCGAGGCGGCAGTTGATGCGCTTGGCGGCATCGACACCGTTCTCAACATCGCCGGCATTGGTCACTTTGCATGGAGCCACGAGGAAGACCCGGAGTGGTTCGACCGGATCGTGCGAGTCAATCTCAATGGCACGTTCTACATGTGTCGGTATGCCTTGCCGCATCTGCTCGCGACGGGCAAGGGCGTGATCATCAACACCGCCTCGAACGCGGGTTTGGTCGGCCTTCCATGGAGCGCGGCGTACTGTTCGAGCAAGGGCGGCGTGGTCCAACTCACCCGAGCGCTTGCCTACGAATATCGCGGTCGGGGCGTGCGCGTGAACGCCGTTGCGCCGGGTGGCACCAACACCAATATCGTCAAGTCGTTCATGTCGATTCCCGACGGCGCCGACTACAAGGAAATGTCAAAGATGATGTCGCCGATGACCACCGCAGAGCCCGTGGAGATGGCCGAAGCCTTTGCCTACATCGCATCCGACACGGCTCGCTTCATGACGGGCACGATTCTCTCATTGGACGGTGGGCTGACCTGCTGATCGCGCAGGAGCGCTACTGCGCCATCGAATCATCGAACATCATTGCTTGTCGGCCACCAGCACGTTTGGCGCGGTACATCGCAATGTCGGCTTCTTGAATCAAGGTCGCGGCCGTCGTCACACGGGATCCAGACAGAGAAATCCCGATACTGCCAGTGACGAGATGCTCTCGACCGTCGAGGTCCACCGCCACCGTCGCTGTTGACAGAACTTCTTCAGCGATCGCCCACGCTTCGTGGCTCAGCGAGACACCACGACAGATGATCAGGAACTCGTCGCCACCGAGTCGACCAACGACATCCGCTCCCCGAGCAGCTAGGCGGATCCGGCCGGCGAGGGCTTGAAGGACATCGTCGCCGGCATTGTGACCAAGGCTGTCGTTGACGGCTTTGAAGTTGTCGAGGTCGAAAAACAGGACGGCCGTCGGTGCCCCGGAGTCGAGGCTGGTCTGCAGCGTCCGAAACAGCTCCGCACGATTTGCAAGGCCGGTCAGCGGGTCATGAGTGGCTGCATGCACGAGCGCAGCTTCCAACTCCTGGCGGTCCGAGACGTCGCGGTATGTGACCGCAAGCCCGGTGATCTCGCCAGCAGAGTCTCGGATGCCCACCACGACGGCCGACATCGGCACACGCGTCAGATCCGACGCCCGGACCAGTTCGAGGTCCCCCTGCCATGCGTCGCCATCCATCACCGCTCCCAGAGCCTCATTCATCAGCAGTCGGTGGTACTCCGCCGGCACGTACTCGAAAAATTCACTCAGGTGTGCGACATCGAGCGCTCGAGGTCCAAGAAACGACCGTCCAGCAGGGTTGAGGTAAACGACCCCACCATCGAGATCGGCGATACCGACGATGTCTGTCGTCACCTCTGCGATCGCCCGAAACCGAAGCACCAATTCGTTCTGCTCGACTTCATGGGTGACATCCCGGAAAATCGCAAAGATTGATTCAAGCTGCTGTTTCTTGTTCGACGGCTTCGAATCCGGCGCATCACGACTCGGGACGGGCACGAACGCGCCATCGACGTGAATCCAGTCCCCGGCGACGTCGCGAACCCTGAAACGAAAGCGTGCCAACGACCCACTGCGCGCCTGCTCGAGTGCAGAATTCCGATGGTCCAGATCGTCCGGATGCACGAGCGAGGCGGACCGCTGAGCGAAATCGTCCGGGTCGTTCAGGCCTGTCCAGTCAACGACCTTCTGGTTGACCAAATCGACACGGCCTCCGGCGCCGTACTTGACGATGCCGACGGGCACAGCGTCGATGATCTGGCGCAGACTTTCGACCGAGGCGCGAGCCTCGGCCAGTTCATTTGTCAGCCGCGCCGATTGCTCTGCGGCCGCTCTGAGTTTCTTTCCATGCCAGAGCCCGCGCACAAACCGAACCCTACGCCGCCGATCAGACCGACACACGTCGCGGCGTCAAGACGTCCGACGATCATCTTCTGACGGCGCGTCAGATACGCTCGGCACGATGGGCATCTGCGACAACAGAGTCGTCATCATTACCGGGGCTGGGCGGGGTCTTGGGCGGGCCCATGCACTTGCGTTCGCAGCCGAGGGCGCCGCCGTCGTCGTCAACGACATCGGCGCCGAGCTGGATGGAACGGGCTCGACGCTGTCGCCAGCGCAGGAAGTCGCCGAGGAGATCCGCCAGCGTGGAGGCTCTGCGATCGTGAATGGCGATGACGTGAGCGATTGGGATCAGGCCGGGCATTTGGTCGAGCAGACGATCGAGGAGTTCGGCCACCTCGACACGCTCGTGTGTAATGCCGGAATCGTGCGCGACCGGATGATCGTGAACATGTCGGTCGACGAATGGGACGCCGTGATGCGCGTTCATCTGCGGGGGATGTTCTGTCCGGTTCGACACTCCATCGATCATTGGCGGGCTCGATCCAAGGCTGGCGAAGACGTCCAGGCTCGAATCATTACGACCTCGTCTGGGGCCGGCCTCTTCGGCAGTGTTTCGCAGGGTAACTATTCGACAGCCAAGGCCGGGATCGCTGCGTTCACGATTGTCGCCGCACAAGAGCTTGGCCGCTACGGGATATCTGTGAACGGCATCGCACCCTCAGCCCGAAGCAGGATGACCGAAGACGCATTTGCAGAGATGATGAAGAAGCCCGACTCCGGCTTCGATGCAATGGATCCTGCAAACGTCAGTCCGCTGGTGGTCTGGTTGGGCTCCTCGAGTTGCAACGTGAGCGGCAAGATGTTCGAGATCGCCGGCGGGCAGCTCAGCATCGCCGATGGCTGGCAGCATGGTGCCGTGTTCGACAAGGCCGAGCGCTTCGAGCCGGCGGAAATTGGAGCGATCGTTGCCGACCTCTTGAGGGAATCCCCGCCCCCTGCGGCCGTGTACGGTTCGTGACTCAGAAGGGACAGATGTGGCTCGAACGAAGAAGACAATCCTGGGCGCCGATGGTCGGGTTCTCGGTTCCAGGGCGGAAGTAACTCGGACGCGATTACTCGAGGCGACAGCCAAACTTCTCGGCGAATCTGGTGTCCTCGACCTGAAGATCGTCGACATCACTCGCGAGGTCGGCTCGTCGCCAGCGACGTTCTATCAATATTTCGTCGATGTCGATGCAGCGCTGCTCGCGCTCGCCGAGCAGGCAACCAGGGACGAGTCACCGCTGGTTTCTCATCTCGACAATGGCTGGGATGCCGCCGACGGACTGGTCCGGGCCGGCGAATTCGTGGATGCCTACACCACGTTCTGGGACGATCACAACGCAGTGCTGCGCGTTCGCAACTTGAAGGCGGAAGAAGGTGACCCGGCATTTCGTGAGGCGAGATCAAAGGCCAACCTGTTACTGATCCAGGCAATGTCGAAAATGGTCGAGCAAGCTCAGCGCGACGGCAGGCTGCCGGGGTCGATTCATCCGTTCGTCACTGCGACGGCGATGATCGCAATCATCGAACGGCTGTTGCCGTATCGCAACGAGATCGCCCGCCGGGGTGCCACGCCGACAGCGCTGCGCGACACCGTCGCCGTGTTGTTGTACCGGTCGCTCACCGGGCTCTGATGGCGGCGCGGGTGTCTGGTCACATCGGCGGGCCACCCCACGCCGGGACATCGCCTGGAATGTCGCCGAGTAATTGTTGCTTGGCTGCGATCAGCGCTTCGACGGTCCACTGAGTAGCACCGGCAGTCACCGACGACGCGATCGATGTCGGTCGAATCCGATGGACCTGGTCACCAAGCACAATGAAGGCTTGACCGCTGATGTCAGCAGCCGCATCGGACGCCAGAAACGCAACCATCGGGCTGACGTTGGCCGGGTCGTACTTGTCGAATCCTTCTGCCGGCTTGGTGAACTTCGGGTTGGCCTCGGTCATAGGTGTCCTGGCCCGAGGTGCGATGACGTTGACCGTGACGTTATAGCGCTGAAGCTCGCGGGCGTGAACAAGAGTCATTGCGATGATGCCACCCTTCGCGCTTGCGTAGTTGCTCTGTCCCGGCCCTCCGAACAACCCGCTCTCACTCGTGGTGTTGATGATTCGACGTGGTGTCAGCACGCCGCCATCACCGGCTTGTTTGGCTTGCTCGCGCCAATACACAGCAGCGAAGTGACTGGACGCGAAATGCCCCTTGAGATGAACGTCGACGACGGAGTCCCACTGCGCCTCATCCATCGAGAAGCTCATCGCATCGCGCAGGAAGCCAGCGTTGTTGACCAGGATGTGTAAATCGCCGTACTCGTCGACGGCCCGGTCGATGAGCTTGGCAGACTCGGTCCAATCGGAAACCCCGCCCCGCTGAGCCACCGCCCTGCCCCCGTTGGCGACGATTCCCGCTGCAACCTCGTCGGCCTTGGTAGTGATGTCGTTGACGACGACGGCCGCGCCTTCGCGAGCCAAGAATTCGGCGTGGCACCGCCCAACGCCTTGTCCGGCGCCGGTGACGATCGCAACTTTGCCGTCCAGTGACCCCATGATTCGTTCCCCGATCGACGCCTCGTCCACTGCACTTCGGTCCCGAAGCACTGCCGAATCCTAGGGCCCGGAGCGCAACGAACGAAATCTGATACCGTGTCAGAAACGTTCATCCATGCGGCCAAATGGCGCATAGATGACTGAGCGGCACGAGTTCGAAGGGATCCGCCGAGGCTGACCATGGGTACACATCGGACAGCGCTCGTGACTGGCGCAAGTAGGGGTATCGGCAAGGGAATTGCCATCGCGCTCGCCGCAGTTGGCTATGACGTCGCCATCACTGCTCGCACAGTGAACGAGGGTGATCCAACGGCGCTCGCCCCCGAGACCGGCCAGCTGCTGCCGGGCAGTTTGACGACCACGGCAGCCGAGATCGAGCGCCACGGAGTACGAGCCGTCCCGATCGTGTTGGATCTGCTCGAACTGGACACGCTCGCAGACGCTGTCGATCG
>JANOQU010000009.1:0-2823 GCA_031422355.1 Actinomycetes bacterium | reverse complement strand
CCCAAGTTCGAGCAGGGCCCGCCGCCGACCATGATCACTGTGACCCTGTCCGACAGCTCGACCGTGACCGCAAGCATCGCCTACGGAGGTCAGTTCGGTGTCGGCTACGGACGGGTCCCGCTCGATGCCGGCGTCACGATTGTGAGCGCCGCATCGAGTTGAGCGAGCGTTCTACTCCGTGTCCAGCACTTCGTCCAGGCGCCGTCGAAGGAACCGTTGGTCGGAGTCGTTACACGGACAGTCGAGCGCGCTGCGGTACGAATCTGCAGCAGCGGCGCGGTCGCCAAGCCGGCGTTGGAAGTCCGCGCGGGTCGACCAATAGAGGTGCCACCGTTCGATCGGCGTGCCGATCAGTTCGTTCAGAAGGGCCACGCCTGCCGCAGGCCCCGAGACCTGAGCGACAGCGACTGACCGGTTGACCCGAACCGTCGGAGTCGGCCAGCGCTGTTCGAGCATCCAGTACAGCTCAGCGATCTGCGTCCAGTCCGTCTCGTCGAAGCTGTCGGCCAACCCGTGCAGACAGGCGATCGCGGCTTGGATCTGGTAGGGGGCGGCACGCCCCCGACGGAGTACTGACTCGACCAATGCCGATGCTTCATCGATCCTCGCTCTGTCCCAGAGCGATCGATCCTGATCGGCGAGTAGCACGATCTCGCCGCCCGCGTCGATGCGGGCATCTCGTCGCGCATTCGTGGCCAACATCAGGGTGAGCAGGCCGATGCACTCGGCCTCGTCGGGCATCAGTTCGACAAGCAGTCGTCCGAGCCGAATCGCTTCGTCGGCAAGGTCGACGCGTGATGCCTGTTCGCCGCCAGGCGCATGGTGACCGGCCGTGAACACCGCGTACAGCGTCGCAAGAACAGGTCGTAGCCGGTCCGGCAGCTCGTGGGCGTCCGGCACCCGGTACGGGATCCGGGCATTCGCGATTTTGGATTTGGCTCGGCTGATCCGTTGCCCGATCGTCGGCTCCGGTACGACGAAAACTCTTGCGATCTCGACGGTGGTCAGGCCGCAGATCGTTCGCAATGCCAACGCCACCTGCGCCTCTGGCGAGAGCGCTGGGTGGCAACACGTGAACAACAGCCGCAGTCGATCGTCGCTGTGCCCAGCTCGCGTCCCATTCATTGCTGCATCGGCCGCCGGATCGTTCGACGTCTCGAAACTCAGGAGCCGGAACGATTCCTCTTCCCGCGGTTTACGCGTGGCCTCGCGGCGCAACCGATCCAGGATCTTGTTTCGAGCGACGGTCGTCAGCCATGCTCCGGGCTTGTCGGGCACGCCGTCGCGCCGCCACGATTCAGTTGCGACCACGAGCGCGTCGTGCAGCGCGTCCTCTGCTCGATCGATGTCACCCGTCAGACGGATGAGGGTGGCCAGAACCTGGCCACCCTCGATCCGGATGATCTCGTCGAGCGGATCGATCAGCTTTCGCCGCCGAAGTCGATGATCGGGCGCACTTCGACCCGGCCGTGCCAAGCGCCTGGAATCTGTGATGCCCAATGGATGGCCTCGTCGAGGTCCTTGCATGCCAGCAGGTAGAAACCGCCGAGGACTTCCTTGGTCTCAGCGAAGGGGCCGTCGGTCGTGATGACCTCGCCGCCTTTGGCCCCACCGGTGACGTGCACCGTGGTAGCGGTGTTGGTGTCCTGCAACGCCTCGCCACCAACGATGACGCCGGCGGCTCCGGCGACCTCACCGAAGTGGCCGTACTCGGCCATGGTCGCTCCCCATTCCTCGGGGCTGGGCGGCGTCGCTGATTCTGCGCTGTAGATGAGTGCTGCGTAGGTGGGCATCTGCGGGTTCCTTTGTTCGTTCGCCGGTTGGCGTGTCGGATATCGCACCGACGAACGGTGCCGACCGATTTCGACACGCTTCGCCCAAATTCTTTCACCAACCGTCGACGGCTGCGCTCACGTACGCCGTCAGCCGGATGGCAGCAGGCTGTAGTTGATGCCACATCGACGGTACGTGTTCTCGGCCCGACGATCGAGCGAGACCAGTTCGACTCCATGGAAATGCGCAGTGAGGGCGATCAATCCGTCGTACGAAGCACCACCGCTGATGCCAAGCGCCGTCAACCGCCCGGGCAGACCCCGCAGTTGAGCGGCATCGAGGGCGAGCGGTTCGTCCGGAAAATTGCGTTCGAGAAACTCGGCCACGAGTGCCGGTTCGACACGTTGCGGTTCGGGCAGCCGGGTCAGTACCGAGAACGCCTCGACCAGCGAGTGACCGATAAGCGCCGGCGAGTTGCGAAGCTCTCCGAGCGCGACCACGTGATCTGCGTGCCATGAGGCGAATGCTGCGACAAGCACGCTGGTGTCGATTGTTCGAATCACCGTCTGCCTGCCTCCAAGATGTCACGCACAGCATCGGCGGTGAGCGCTGGCACCACATCGTCGGGCACGCAGACGAGCACTCCGTCGCGGTCGACCAACCGCTTGGTCACCGGCTGCGGGCTGATCACGATTCGACCATCCGACTCGATCACGTCGACCAGACCGCCGTCGACAAGGCCGATCGCTTCGCGGAGCGCGTAAGGAATGACCAACCGCCCAGCCCGATCAATGGTTGCCTTCATGGCATCAGGGTACCATCTGCCTACCAATGTGGCCGGCGTGCAAGGGCGCGACTTCGAGCAGCCAACGAAGGCGTAGTAGGAAGTGCGCTCATGGAGCACTTCATCGACAAGGTCGCAGTCGTCACAGGAGCAGGAAGTGGCATCGGTAGAGGGCTCGCCCGTCGGTTTGCTGCTGAGGGTTCGCGGCTCGCCCTGGCCGACATCGATCGCGATGTACTCGCAGAAACCGTTGCGATCATCACCGC
>JANOQU010000008.1:0-4742 GCA_031422355.1 Actinomycetes bacterium | reverse complement strand
GCCCGGCCCTCAAGGGCCGGGCACGAGCGCGTTCATGATGCGCTCAGGCAGATGAATTCGACGCGGTTCAGTCGACTTTCAGACCGTTGTGTGGCGGCCAGGGTCCGACCCTGGCGAAACCGAGGCTGGCGAAGAGGCGCTCCGATGGAACGTTGCCGTCAGTAATGGTCGCGCCGACTTGGTCGATGCTGGTATCGACAAGGGAACGAATCGACGTCATGACCGCAGTTCGGCCGAGTCCTCGTCGCTTGTGTGAGGATGCGGTTGCGACCGGATTGATGTAGTGCACGCCGTCGCTGACAATCATCAGTGACATTGCCTGGAGTTGCTCGCCGCTGGCCACGACGTAGGAATGGGGCCAGACGAGTCGCTCGAAGTATTCGGTGATCTCGCTCAGCGCATCGTCGAGATTCTCGCCCTCGTCATCGACTGAGCCCGCGTACGCGTCGAGCAGTAGTTGGGCGAGCGCGGCATGGTCGGAACGGCTGACGCAACGGAGCGAGCCCGAATCCAGCGAGGAAGTCTGAAGATCGAGTTGACCGAGACCGAGCAAGCGATACTCGCTGCGTAGGCGTTGCATGTCGGCAATCTTTCCCGATTCGCAGGGTGTTCGCTGCAATGGATCAAACTGACCCCATGAGCATTCCTCCACCTGAGTCGCGACCGAACGTCGTGCTGATCAACTGTGATGACCTCGGCTACGGCGATCTCGGCTGTTACGGCTCGGTGCTCAACAAGACCCCGACGCTCGACCGCTTGGCCGCCGATGGCATCCGATTCGACTCGTTCTACATGGCGTCACCTGTTTGTTCGCCCTCGCGAGGTGCGCTCCTGACTGGCTGCTATCCGCCCCGCATCGGGTTCGGGTCCTTCGATGGGTTTCCAGTGCTGTTCCCCGGTCATGCTGTTGGTCTGCCGCCGGCCGAGATCAGCATGGCCACCATGCTCTCGGCCGCTGGCTATCGAACCCAGATGATTGGAAAGTGGCACTGCGGAGATCAGCCTGACTTTCTTCCGACCAATCACGGCTTCGACCACTACTTCGGGTTGCCGTACAGCAATGACATGGGTCGCCAAGCCGACACTCCGTCCTACTTCCCGGAGATGCCTCCGTTGCCGTTGATCATCGACGGCGAGGTCATCGAGCAGCAGCCCGACCAGGCCTCACTGACCGAACGCTACGTGGTGGAAGCCGTGCGCTTCATGCGGTCGGCGCGCACTGAACCGTTCTTTCTCTATCTTGCCCATATGTACGTGCACACCCCGATTTATGTGCAACCACGGTTCGCCGCGCAGTCGGACAACGGCGCGTACGGCGCAGCGGTGGAATCGATCGATTGGGCGACATCGGTGGTCTTACGTGAGCTTCGATCCCTCGGTCTCGAGGACAACACGATCGTGATTTTCACGAGTGACAACGGATCGCTCGGCAACGCGCCCGTCCCCGTCGGAGGCGATGGCCGGCCTCACGGCGGCAGCAACGCTCCGTTGCGAGGAGCCAAGGCCCAGACCTGGGAGGGCGGTCAACGGGTCCCCGGCATCGTACGTTGGCCAGGCCGAATCGCCCCCGGTCGAGTGAGCAACGAGATCGTGTTGTCGATGGATCTCTACCCGACGCTGGCGGCGCTTTGCGGCGCGACGATTCCAGCGGATCGTACGATCGACGGGCGCGACATCTCTAAGATCCTGTTCGACGATTCGGCCCGGTCGCCGCACGACGCGTTCTTCTACTACTGGATGAATGATCTCGAGGCGATCAGAGTCGGTCGGTGGAAGCTGCATTTCTCCAAGCGGGGGGCCGAAATGTGCGAGCTCTACGACCTCGACGCAGACATCGGTGAGACAACAGACGTTGCCGCCGATCATCCCGACGTCGTCAGGCAACTGCAGGAGCAAGCCGAATGGGCACGGCAGTCCCTCGGCGACGCCAGGCTCGGTCGCGTCGGCAAGGACATCCGCCCGATTGGCCGGGTACCAGATCCCAAGCCGCTCACCACCTACGACCCGGATTACCCTTACTACATGGCCGAATACGACATCAGCGACCGGGGCTGATGGCAGAGGCTGAGGGGCCAGGATCATGATGACCGGTTAGCCGTGGAGGTGAATCTTTTCGCCGTGAGTTCCGAGCACAGCGATGACTTCGACAGGTCCGTCGACAGCCCCGAACCAGTGCGGCGTCCACGTGCTGAATTCCACGGCTTCACCTGGCTCGATCGTGTGATCCTGGTCGCCGAGAACGAGCCGCATTCGGCCGACGAGGACATAGATCCAATCGTGGCCTTCGTGAACAGGTAGCGGCGACGGCGGTCGGCGTCGCTTGCCGTCGATTCGAATCTTGTACGCGTGCAAGCCGCCCGCCGGCCCTCGGTTGGTGAGTGGCCACATTGTCAGGCCGTCATGGGTTTCAGGTTGGTTGCGCACGCGTGGGTCGGGTTGAGGGACACCGCCGAGCAGATCGTCGGCGCTGACCCCGAGGGCGTTGGCCAGAAGCGGAATGTGATCGAGTGCCAGGCGACGCTTGCCGGCTTCCAGCCTGCTGAGTGTCGAGACGTCGATGTGGGCACGCTCGCTGACCTGTTGCAGAGTCAGACCTTGCTCGGAGCGGAGTTGTCGAAGTCGTCGGCGAACTCTGTCGTCGATCGATTCCTCTGGCTTGTTTGCCTGCATGGCAAGAGATGTTGGCAGATGCCGCAGCGGGTGGCGCGATCGGGGAATTTATGAACTACCCGAGAACCGAACGAAGCGCGTCGAGTCGTGAGGGAACCAGGCGGTACCAGACCCACAGCCCGCGCTTGTCTCGCTCGACCAAACCGGCGTCGACCAGGATCTTCATGTGGTGACTCACTGTTGGTTGCGACCGGCCGGATGGCTCGACCAGGTCGCAGGCACATACTTCAACTGCGCCTGAGGCGGCGATGTAACTCAACAGCCGGAGGCGAATTGGATCGGAGAGTGCCGCAAAGGAGTTGGCCAAGAGCAACGCCTGGGCTTCGTCGAGAACATCGGTTCGCACCGGTGCACAGCAAGCGATCGGATCGAGGATGAGCGACTTTCGGACGGCCATGGCGAAACTATATCGATAAACTTCGAAGAAGTCCATTGACATCTATCGATTTACTCGGTAGGTTCACTCTATCGACGAACGTCAATATGATGACGTCAGCGCTTCCAGGAGGAAATCATGTCTCGTGTCCAACTCGCCCTCAACGTGGCCGATCTCGATGCCTCGATCGAGTTCTACACCAAGTTGTTCCAGACCCCGCCCGCCAAGATCCGGGATGGCTACGCGAACTTCGCGATTGCGAATCCGCCGCTCAAACTGATCCTGTTCACCGGTATGGGTGAGCCTGGCTCGCTGAACCACGTTGGCGTCGAAGTCGAGACAACGGACGAGGTGACCGCGGTTATCGCTCGTACCCAAGCCGACGGGATGGAGCAGGAAGTCCAGCAGAACACGTCGTGTTGTTTCGCCGTCCAGGACAAGACCTGGGTCAAGGGGCCGGACAACGACTGGGAGTTCTACACCGTTCTCGGCGATGCGCCTTCGATGGCGTGTGGAGTGGAAGCGGTACCCGCCGCCGACGAGTCGGCCTGCTGCTGATTCTCCGGGCGGCGCCGCCCGCCCGGTGAGACGAAACGCGCCCTTGGTCCCGCCCTGTGCCAAGGGGTGACACGATGCGGCACCGAGGGCGTGGAATGTTCCATCACGAAGTTGCGAAGCGGATGGACTGTTGAAATTGACGACATGGTCAAGTTGCGACTGGAATGGTCCAATTGCCGACGAACCGTGTGGGTATCGGTGGAGAGGGGAACGCGGTGAGCGCCGATTCAGCGTCCGATATCCGAACAATGTCACCCGAGGAACACTGGAAGCACTTCGCCAAGGCGTGGGTTGCGCTGCAGAGCTACACCTACCTCGGCAAAGGCACGCCGCATCTCGACAAGGGTGTCGATCGAGAAGTGATGCCGTTGCGTCACGACATGAGAAACAGCACCGGCGGGATCATGGCCGCACCGCTGTGTATTGCCTCGCCCGAGCCGTGGTGGCGCGATGACGAGTGTGTGCCGGCGCCCGTCACGATGACCTACGACATCCTGGACACTGCCCATGGGGTGAAGCGGATCGAGGTACTGCGCGAGGTGATTTCGATCGGCCGGATGATGGGCTTCAGTCGGGCCCGAATTGTGGATGCCGATGACCACGGTCGTGTGATCGCGATTTCGACGGGCAGCGGCGTCAGTCTTGGCGACGTTCCGCCGGGGTTTGAACCGGTCGACAACCCAGTCACCGAATTGCCGGACTCGCCGAATCTGCCGGCCCTGCGCGATGTCTTCGGTGTCGTCCCCGTTGCCGGCAATCCGGATGGATCGCTACAAATCGAAAGCGTTACCCCGGCATTGTCCTCTCCCCATTCGGCATTGCATCTCGGGCCGATCAATATTGCGCTCGAAGCAGCGGCGATGGATGCGCTGAAACGGGCCGATCCGGCCGCAAACTTCCAAGTCGAACACTGGACGGTGCTGATGGTCAAGCCCGGCTATCACGGACCGTTCGTTGCCGAAGCGACGGTCGTCGGCAGAGGTGGATCGAGGGTCGGTGTCGAGGCCACGATGACCGATCGGGGCAATGGGGACCGGATCATCGCCACCGTCTCGGCCGCCTTCCGTCGCGTTGGCAGTCCCGATCCATCAGGAGCGGTTTGAGCGTCCCTCTTCTTGACACTATTGTCAGAAATCGT
>JANOQU010000007.1:0-9464 GCA_031422355.1 Actinomycetes bacterium | reverse complement strand
GTGCGCACGAACACGATCCGCTGGTTCGCACCGCGACGGAGGTGGACGACGACCGCTGCGGCCAGTCCGATCGTGAAGAACAGCACGAGGAAGCTGTAACTGAGATGGGTCTGGACGAGTAACGAGGCAACTCCGGCGAACCAAGCGACCAGCACGATGTCGCCGCAGACGATGCCCCACAGCAGCGCAAGCAGGGCGAAGAACGGCAGCATCATTGCGTGCGGCTGCCACGGGTCGATCAGCAATTCACTGCCCATCGCCCACGAGATGCCCGCTGCCGCAACCATCATCGGGATCACCGCCTTGGATCCCGCTTGCCGGAACGCGACAAACGCCGCTCCGATGATGCTCGCTCCGTTGAGAACAGCCAGTCCGATCGGCATCCCGATCCCGTAGCCGAACAACTTGACCGGCCCGGCAAGCACGTCGAACAGCAGCGGCCCTGGATTGTTGAAATCAGTCCCTGCGGTCAACGACGCCGACGTCCACGTGCCGAGCAACGGATGGTTCGAGGTTCCGACGTCTGCGGTACGCAAGAGCAGCAGGCCGTTGTCGCCGATCGGCACCCAGCGATGAAGAATCGTACGAATCGTTGCCACGACCAGAGCAAGCAGCGCAGCGAACACAGAGATCACTGCCGCAGCATTCATTCGGTTTCGTGGAAGTTCGGTCAATCGTCGTCGCCAGCGGCCAGCGCAGGAACGGATCGACTCGTTCAGCGAGGCGGCACGGCTCATTCCGACGTCCCCGGTGCCGCGATGAAAACGGCCGTCGGTTGTCCGAGCAACAGCATCTGATCGACGGCACGCTGGATATCCGTCGAGACCCGAGGATCGAGTTGGACGCCGAACAGGTTGGTGTCGAGGGTTCCGACCAGATCGTCGAGGCCAACCCTGCGCAGGTCACCGATTACCTGATCACGCAACTCGGTGTAGCGCTTCAACTCCGTTGGGCTCCGCGGGTCGACGAATGCGACTTGCTCGACGCCGGGCATTGCTCGCCATTGCTCGATGTAGAGACCGGTGGCGAGATGGATCTCCGCCGTTGCGTCGACGCTCGCGATCACTCGTTGAGGAGTCACGGGCACCCGCCAGGTGAATGGAACACCGACGTTGAAACCACGCCGTTCGAGTTCATTCACCAGTCCGTAACCCTGTGAGCCGAAGTACGCAGCATCGCTCCACGTGACGACATAACGACCGGTGCGACCATCGGCGTCGCCGACACCCGCTTCGATGGCATCGGCCGTGGGTCCAACGACGTCGGACAGCGTCTCGGACAGATGATCCTCTGGCGGGTTTGCATTGACGGCATCCCACATGAATGAAACAGTCGAGCACACCGCCACGAGGGCCGCTGTCGCCGTTGCGACCTTCGTCGTCAGTCGAACGACGTCCGGCCGAAGTCGACGGACGAATGCGGCAACGGTCCACAACATCGCGAGCACGCAGAGGGACAACAGTCCCCACGTCCAGAACGTCAGGTAGTACCAGAGCTTGCCGAAGATTCTGGCCATTGCGACGAACGCGAGGACAAAGCCCGCAGCGATGATCATGTGCAGATGGATGAGCGCGCGGTGGCGCATCCGCCATGCGATGAGAACCGTCGATGTCCAGCCGATCAGAAGAACGAGGCCGGGTACGACCGATCCATCCAACGCAAAAGAGGTGGTGGTGAAGTAGCCGGATCCCGTGAATGCGTTGCGGGTCAATCGGATCAGGTCGAGATGGCGAAGAAGGTGACGTAGCCCCGGACCAAACCCGATTCCTTGCTCCGACGGCGAGAGGAAGTAGTCCTGCAGCATCGAAAAGTTGCCGGGCGTCCGCCTGATCTGGTCGGCAACAGGGGGTAGCCACAGGACGGCTCCAACAACGATTGCGATCAGGCTCCAACGCCGGGCACCTGGCATCGAGACTGGTTTGAGCACGGCCATCCGCAATGCCCCGGGCCATCGATTCGCCAACACCATCGCGATCCGCGAACGCACCAGAACCCACCCGCCGACCAGCACGATCAGACCGCCGATAAGTGCGACATAGGGAACGTGGGTCTGGGCACATAGCGAACCAGCAGCCACAAGGAACACGATGGCCGGAGCATCGCCTTCCAGGATCGACCACGCTGCCAGCAACACCACCAACCACGCGATCACCGGAAGGTAGGGGTTCCACGGTTGCGTCAGAACGCCGGACCCATAGCCACGCATGACCACAGCCATCATCACCGCAACGGCGATACACAGACGCTGGCCACCACGCCGAAACGCAAGTGTCAGGGCGGCCACCAACGCCACAAGGTGGATCACGACGGACCCCAGTTCCAACGACCAGGCTCCGGATCCGAACAGTCGGTAGATCGGAGCGAGCAGGTAGAAGCTCAACGGTCCGGGATGGCTGCCCTGGTCGGGAAAGTTGCCGATTCGCCCCGGCAGCCCGATCAGCGGAGTATCCCCTGAACCGACATCGCGCACGCGCAGTTCGGTCATTGCGAGGTCCAGCACCGGACTCCAATGAATTCGGCCGAGGGCGATCGCTGCGATCAGCAACGGAGTCCCGACAACAGCGGCCAGTCCACCGACGACTCTGAACTGTTCGGATTTCCACAGCCGAACGTTTGCGACTTCAGGGCCGACGACTTCAGCCATGACGAGCAGTTTCGTACCGAGTTGCCTTGCGCTGTCTGCGTCGCAGCACCTCGGTATGCAAGCCTTTGGCAATGCCGACTGCCGAACTTTCCCAGGTCAGGGTGCGCGCTCGCTCGAGCGCTGCAGCGCCCAGCTTTTCGCGCCGGTCGGCATCGAGCAACACCGCCGCGATCGTGTCACCGAGTTGTTCGAGTTCGGCCAGTTCGCCAGTAACACCGTCGACAACGCTGCAGCGGTGACCGCTGATGTTGGTCGCAACGGCTGGCACGCCACAGGCGGCCGCCTCGGTGAGAGTCAGTCCCCAGCCCTCGGCGAGTGACGCACTGGCGACCAGCCACGCCCGCTGGTACAGCTTCAAGAGACCGTCCCTGTCGACGTGTCCAGGGAGCGTTATCCACGACGACGCGTCGTTGGCACGGATGATCTCCTCGAGACGGCCACGCTCGGGACCCTCTCCAACGACCGTCAACTGCAAATCGGGAACCCTGAGGCGGGCGGCGAGCGCTGCTTGGAGAAGCCGGTCGAATCGCTTGACCGGCGCAAGGCGGCCGACCGCAACAACCAACGGCGACGCGGATGGCGGACCACCGGGTTGAAAGAATTTCTCGACCCCGTTCGGAACCGCTTCGACGAGTTCAGGTCTGAATCCGAACCGGAGCAACTCCTCACGGGTGGCATCCGACGGCGTCAGGGTGCGGGTCCGCCGATAAAACGGAGGAGCCAGTCGCGTCTCCATCAGCCTGCCTGCAGCCGCCAGAGGTCCCGGTAGCAATTGATCCCACATCGGACCGTGCACGTGATGCAGGAACATGATCCGTGGCTTACGACACCACAGCGGCGAGAGCCAGGGAACGCCGTTCCAGACTTCGATCAACGCGTCGTAATGGCCCATTCTGTTGGCCAACTCCGAGGCCACGGCTCGCGGAAACACGCTGTAACGACTTCCTCTGCGGACAACGTCGTAGCCATCGCGGTGATCGGTGGCGGGTTGGCCAACTGCGGTCGATGTGCGATGCACGACGTGAAGTCCCACCTCAGCGAAGCGGCTCATGAACTCGTGCGCGTGCAACTCGGATCCGCCTGCGTCAGGATCGGCGAGGTCGCGCCATGCAAGAACGTGCACGGTTCGAACGCCCATCCGGATCATGTCGTCGGCATAGAACCGAAGGTCTGGCTCCCGTGGCGATGACATCGGGGCCAGCGTAGGAGATGGAACGGTCCCTCCCCAGCCCAGACGAGAAACTGTCGTACAATCTGCGGACTGTGCCAGCATCCACCGACACGACTCATCGACCCGACTATTCAATCGGACCTCGAAGTTTCGCCCTCGGCGATCCGTTTCGGTTTGCCGTGCCCGCAAGAATCGATATGGCCTGTTGGGCACTGATCGTTGCGATCATCGCACTACCGTTGCGCGGCTTGTATGCCGCAACGGGATCCAGCATGGAGGAAGCCTTCATGCTGGTCTTCCCGGAGCGCCTCGTCGCCGGCGATGTGCCGAACGTCGACTTCCTCCATTTGTACGGACCCGGCTCGCTCGACGCGCTCGCCGGTTGGTACGGCCTGTTCGGCCACTCTTTGGCCAGCCAGCGCACGTTCGGGCTCTTGCAACACCTCGCTGTCATCGCCGCGGTCTACACCTTGACCAAATTGTGGGGTCGAATCGCCGCGACGACATGCGCGATCGTTTGCGCCCTGTTGGTGCTGACTCCGATCGGGCTTTCCGCCCTCGCTTGGGAGGGAGGCCTCGCCCTCGGATTGTGGAGCATCGTGTTCACGGTCCGAGCCATGAACCTGCGGGCACACGATAAAGCCTTCAGCGGCTGGCTGATCGCAGCGGGCCTGTTGGCGGGACTCTCGCTCAGCTTTCGGCCCGACCTGATCGTAGCCGTGTCGCTGGCTCAGCTGTTCCTGTTGGCCCGCGAGAGCCGTCGACATCTCGCTCAGTCATGGAAGCCTTTTGGCGCAGGCTTGCTGTTGGGTTTGGTTCCCGTGTTCGTCCACCTCGGTCGGGCAGGAATCGGGCCGAGCTTTCGGGGGATGGTCGTTGATCCGGTTGTCCACCTGCGCCCGGGTCGCGAGCTGCCGCGGCCGCCGAGTTGGGGCATCGCCGACGGGGCACTCCAGGCTGTCGCCGAAGGAAGACCGCCTTGGTGGCGGTTGCCGGCATTGAGCGTCAGCCAGCAACTGTTCGTCTGGTTCTTCGCAATGATCGCCGTCGCAGTCGCGAACATCGTGGTCGCACGACGATCACTTCGCGATGCCCGTGTCGCCGAATCGGCGCCGAATGCCGCGCGCGGCGTGGCCTTGATGGCAGGGTCCCTTTTTGCGCTCGGCATCGTCCAACAGGGCCTACAGCGGCCGGACTCGACCCACCTGGCATGGGTCACGTGCATCTCGTTCTCGTTGCTTCCGGTTGCAATCGTCGAAGTCCTCCAACGTCGTCTGCCCACCTGGCGGCCGACCCGCCAGCGGCTTCTGTCGATCGCAGTGATCGCTTCGATGTTTTTGGTCGTGTGCCCCTTCTTCACCTATCGCGCCTACATCTTGCACAGCAGGGTCAGCGTCGGTGACCTCCCGGTCCCCTTCCAGATCCAACGTGACGACCGTCAGTTCTGGGTCGGCGACTACTTTGTTGGCGAGGCATCCAATGAAGTGGTCGATGATCTCGATCGCCTTGCTCGACCAGGCGAACGGCTGCTCGTTGGACCAGCTGACCTCGCCCGCACGATCTACAGCGACGTGATGTTCTACTACTTCTTCCCCGAGCTCACGCCGGCCACCTACTACATCGAGATGGACCCTGGGCTCGCCGACAAAGAGGGCTCTCGCCTTGCCGACGATGTCAGGTCCGCCGATTGGCTGATCCTCACCAACTTCTGGACGGGCTGGAACGAGCCGAATGCATCGTCGGTCCGCGGCTCTGACGCTGCGAATCAGGTCGTTGCGAACGAATTCTGCCTGGTTGAGAACTATCCACGTGTCCCCGATCCACGGTTTCCGAGTACGGATTCGTTGATTCTGCTGTATCGGCGTTGCGCAACCGGCGACGGAATCAGCCCAGCGGAAGTCGGCGAAATATCGGCCCTGGAACGTGCCGCAGGACAATGAAGATGTAGCGAAGAATCCCTGGTGCCCATACGGTTCGGCGGCCTTTCCGCAGCCCATCGACCGTGACCGTTGCAACGTCCTCCGGCGTCGTCGCGAACGGCGCTGATGCCAGACCTTTCGTCATCGACGAATGCACGAATCCGGGCCGTACCACCATGACCTTGGCCCCTGTTCCCTCCAACGAGTCGCCGAGGCCCTGGGCAAAGCCGTCGAGGCCGGCCTTCGACGAGCCGTAGACGAAGTTCGACTTGCGAACTCGTTCCCCGGCCACGCTGGAGAGTACGACGAGACGGCCGTGACCCTGGCGACGCAGTTGGTTGGCGACGGCCAGACCCACGCTGACCGAGCCAGTGTAGTTGATCGTCACTGCGGCGGCAGCGGCGCAGGGATCTGCGTCGTAATCAGCCTGTTCGCCGAGCACACCGAAAGCCATGACGACGACATCGAGGTCGCCAGTTGCCTTCACGACATCGTCGACGAACGCAGCGTGGGTCTCCGGTCGAGTTGCATCGAACTCGACCGCCGACACATTCGCCCCCGATTTGGCAAGCTCCGCAACAGCGTCGGTTGCCACCAGCGGGTTTCTGCACGCCAGCACGATGCTGCGCAGTGCCGGCGAAACCAGTTTGCGAACGATCGCAAGGCCGATGTCGCTGGTGCCGCCGAGCAGCACGATGGATTGGGGTTCCCCGAAGGAATTCTGCATGTCGTCTCCGAGTGCCGGTCAGTTGATGAGTGCTGGTCAGTTGATGCGTGCTGGTCAGTTGATGAGTTCGAGTCGGCGGGCGAGGTCGCTCTGCCAGACCCGCTCAGGATCGATCTCGTCGCGAACGGCCTGCCACTCAGCCAGTCGCGGATACCCCCGCTTGATCGCCGTCGGCGTGGTGTGAGAATCCTTGGCCATGTAATGGCGGCCGCCAGCATCGAGCACGACCACGTCCAATTCGTGCAGCATCGCCGCGAGACCGCGAGTGCCGGCGGGGATGTCGAGCGTCAGAGTCCAACCTGGTGCCGGAAAACTGAGTGGAGCAGGATTGGATGTCCCGAACCGTTTCAGGACGGTCACGAAGCTGGCTGCACCCGACGAGGCCAAGCGCTCGACGATTCTGCGCAACGAGTTCTCTTCGCCGAACGGAATCAGGATCTGGTACTGCACGAAGCCATGCGGCCCGTATGTCAGATTCCATGCACCAACCATGTCGAGCGGATGGAAGTACTGCGGAATGCTCTGGAGTTCACCGGTCCGATACTGAGGGGACTTCCGGAACCACATCTCGTTGAATGCCTTGATCGTCAGTCGATTCAATGCACTGATCGGCACAATCGGTGGAACGCTCGCGAGGATTTTGGGATGGTACGAGCGGGCACCATCTCGGTCGGATTCAGGGAGCTGCTCGAGGGTCGCATGATCGCCGCGAGAGAGAACCGAGCGGCCGAGGTGGCGACCCTTGGCCATCAGGTCGATCCATGCCACTGCGTACCGATAACGGTGGTCGCCTTCCTCCATCAGAGTCAAGATGTGATCGAGGTCGTGAGCTCGGGTGGTGTCGACGATGCATCGGCTGGTCTCGATCGGCAACACGTGCACCGTTGCGTCGATGACGATTCCTGTCAGGCCCATCCCGCCAATGGTCGCCCAAAACAGTTCCGGCCTCTCGGTCGGGCTGATCTGGATCACCGTGCCGTCAGCGATCAGCAGCGACAGCCGCCGAACGTGATTACCGAACGAGCCATCGCCATGATGATTCTTGCCGTGGATGTCGCTGGCGATCGCGCCCCCGATCGTGACGAACCTGGTTCCGGCCGTCACGGGAACGAAGAAGCCTTGCGGCACCAGAACCCGCAGCAAATCATCGATGCTGACGCCGCCACCGACGGTGACCTCATGATTCGTTGCGTCGAGGACCGCCTCACCGGCGGAGCCGGCCAGTCGCAGGACCAAGCCGCCCCCGTTTTGGGCTGCGTCGCCATAGGAACGGCCAAGCCCCCGAACGAGTGCACCTCGATCGTTCGCTCCGGCAACTGCCTCAGCGACGTTGCCACTCGATACCGCAAGCAGCCGCGCACCGCTGGCGGCCGTGCGGCCCCATCCGGTGAGGCGAGAAAGCTGGACCGGCGAACTCACGAGTTGGAGAGCCTACCCTCGGTGTAGTTCCGAGCATTGACAGCCGTCAATACGGCCACTCCGGAATGGGACGACCCAGGCGCTTCATCACGACGCCAAGCTTGAGAGTCAGCAGTACTTTCAATACGACGTTCTTCGCGAACCATGGCAACTGGGCGAGTTGGCGAAGCGAGTTCGTCAAACGGCTACGTCGAGTGCCGTCGAGGTCGGCATGGTAAATCGTCATCGACCGGGCCCTACCGACATATCGGAATCGGGAGCCGAACATCAATTCCCGAGCAATCGCCGTTGTCACTCCGATGGAGGAGAACGAATCGTGGATGAGCAGCGTCCCGCCGCTGCGTACCCTGGCTCCCCACTCGGCGATGTCCTGGCGGGCTGGCGCGTAGCGGTGCGCACCATCGATGTACAACACGTCGATTTCGCCGACGACGTCGTCGTGCGCTTCGTCGCTCATCGCCCGAATGTGACGAACTCGATCCGCCACGCCCGCAGCAGCGAGATTCGCTTTGAAGATCTCATGGTCGGTCGCAGCTTGGGCTGCGAAGCCGTCGATCTCTTGGGGCCCACGATCATTCCCCGCATGGGGATCGATCGCAACGACCTCGACACCCGTGGTTGCAGCCGACGCGAGCACAATGGTGCTGCGACCTCTGAAGCTGCCGATCTCGACGATCTGATCGCCGGCGTGACACGATCGCGCTGCGTCGTACAACGCCTTGGCCTGGTCAGGGGACATCCAACCGTCGACCGATTCGACGCTCTTGAGGACGATGTCGAAGGCAGGAACTGAGTTGTCGGTTGCGCGGCCTGGTTCTTGGTGACCCTCGCCGATGTGATCCTCGATCATGAGATGTATACCCCTGTTGCAAAGACCGCGACCCAGATCAGACCGATGATCTGCAGCGTGCGGTCGGCGATGAAGATTTCCTCCGGAGCGGCGCCGTGGCCCTGCTCCAGAATCAGTAGGTAACGCAGCAACGCTGTCAGCATCGGCACGATCGACAATTGATAGAACGGCAGCGACGAATCAGCGAGGTCATTGGCTTCGAATGCCCAGATGCAGTAAGCGACCAACGTCGCGCCGCAACTGACGGACAACACGATCCGAAGAAACCCGAGTGAGTAATCGTCGAGCGTCGCCCGCGCAGCCGACGGCGTTTCGCCGTGCTCGCGCAGCTCTGCATACCGCTTTCCAGTGACGATGAAGAGGGCGCCGAACGACGTCACGAGCACGAACCACGAACTCATCGGCACGCCCGTTGCTGCTGCGCCGGCAATCGCGCGGACCACGAAGCCCGCGGCGACGGCGATCAGATCGACGACTGCGATGTGCTTCCAGATCGCGCTGTACGTTGTCGTCAGCGCCACGTAGACAAGACATGCGACGCCAGCCTGCCACCGAGTGGTGAACGCCAGCGCCGGTCCGCCGACGAGGAGCAGTGAGCCGACGACCCGTGCTGTTCCGAGGGGCACATCACCGCTTGCGATCGGCCGAAACCGCTTCTTGACGTGAACCCGGTCTGCTTCGACATCGAGGATGTCATTCCAGTAGTACGTGCCGGCGCTCGCCAAACAGAAGGC
>JANOQU010000006.1:0-5184 GCA_031422355.1 Actinomycetes bacterium | reverse complement strand
CCCCAGCCGACGGCGCAGCCGACTACACCCAGTTCCTCGACTACAAGGCCAAGTATCTCGAGCTCTGGGGTGTGGGCTGACCGCCCGCAAGCCGGCTCGAGGAACAACGCAACACGATGACCAGTTCGTCACAGCCACCGGCGATGGCCACCCGCAGCCTGCGAAAGGTCTACGGCGGCACGGTGGCGCTTGCGGACGTCAGTATCGACGTGCAGCCCGGAGAAATTCACGGCCTGCTCGGTGAGAATGGTGCTGGAAAGTCGACGCTCGTCCGGTTGATGGCCGGCGTGGAGCATGCAGATGGGGGCTCGCTGTCGTTCTTCGGCAGCGAGCTTCCGCCGCGCTTCTCCGCCGACACCGTTGCCCACCACGGCGTGGTCTTCATTCATCAGAACCTCGGCGTGATCGACGATCTGTCCGTCGCCGAGAACATCGCACTGGCCTCTGGTTACGTACACAAGGGACCCTTCATCTCGTGGGCCGGTACCCGCCGGCGAGCCATGAAGGCACTGCAGACCATGGGCGTCGACATCCACCCCGACACCCGCGTTGGCGATTTGCCGATTGCCTCGAGATCAGTGGTGGCCATCGCTCGCGCACTGATGCAAAACGTGCGCCTGCTTGTGCTCGATGAGCCCACGGCCACGCTCGGCCCGCATGAAGTGGACACCCTCTTCAAGATCTTGCGCCGTCTGCGCGATCAGGGCGTGGCGATCGTCCTCATCACCCACAGGTTGGACGAGGTGCTGGCGATCACGGATCGCGTCACAGTTCTGCGCGACGGTCGCGTCACCGGCGTCGCCCGCTCGTGTGACGTCACCGAATCCGAGTTGGTGCGGATGATCATCGGCACGGAATTGCCTGACCGTCCCGTTGCCTCCTCCACCTCCGGCGCCACGGTCATCAGCTTCGACGCCGCGGTTGCTGGTGCCGTCGGTCCGCTGACGTTCGCCGCGCACGCCGGCGAGGTCTTGGGCATCACGGGCCTCAGCGGCGCTGGCCACACGATGGTGCCCGCGATGGTTTTCGGCCTCGAGCGACTGCGTCGCGGCACCATGACGATCGATGGGCAACCGTTCGCACCACACAGCCCGGCCGAGGCGACGAGGCGAGGTTGCTCGCTGGTTCCGGCAGATCGCAACGGTGCCGGAGCCGTGCCGGCAATGGACCTGCGCGAGAACCTGAATCTGAATCCGAGCCAGCCGTGGACGCAGCCATTGCGGCGGCGCCGCGAGAGCGTGACCTCCGCCGCGCTGCTGCGCGAGTTCGACGTGCGCCCACCCATGCCGATGGCAGAGTTCTCCACGCTCAGCGGCGGCAACGCTCAGAAGGTCGTGCTCGCTCGTTGCCTATCGGCGCAACCGCGCCTTCTCGTGTTGGAGGAGCCAACGGCCGCGGTCGACATCGGCGCACGCTCCGAGATCCACCACCGCGTCCGTGCGATCGCCGCCTCCGGGCAAGCGGTCATCCTGGTCAGCTCGGATCTCGAAGAGATCGAACAGGTCTGTGACCGGGCCATTGTGATGGAACGAGGGCAGATCAGAGGAATTCTGGAAGGACGATCAGTGACCACATCCGCATTGCTCGAAGCTGCATACGGGGTAGGCGTCAATGGATGACATCGTCAGCGCCGAGACCCCGGCAACCGCCGATGCGATCGGTGACACCGAACAGTCGCACAACCGTCCGCGTGAAGGGTTCTTCGGCATCCTCGGAAGATACGGATTGTTCTTCCTGATGATCGTCCTGCTCGTGGTCTTCTCGCTGGCCCAGCGGGAGAGCTTCGCCACACTCAACAACTACCGCTCGATTCTGGACAACCAGACCATCGTGGTGCTGCTTGCGTTCGCAGCCATGGTGCCGCTGATCGTCGGCCGCTTCGACCTGTCAGTGGCACCGGTTCTTTCGATCAGCCACGTGCTCGCCGTTGGCCTGATCGTGAAACAGGGCTGGTCGCCAGCTGCCGCGATCGTGGCAACGCTCGTCGCAGCGATGCTCATTGGCCTCGTCAACGGCATCCTCGTCGTGGTCCTGAAGGTCGATGCGTTCGTCGCAACACTGGGCAGCAGCAGCGTCGTCGGCGGTATCGCCTTGGCCTACAGCGAGGGCAAGACGATCTTCGGTGACGTGCCGGCCAGCTTCACCAACCTTGCGCGCGGCAAATTGCTCGGCGTACCTCAACCGGTCATCCTGGTTGTGGTGGTGGCGATTTCCCTCGCGCTTGTGCTCGGCTTTCTGCCGGTCGGACGCCGGATGTACGCCACCGGCGGCAACGAGCGAGCGGCCCGCCTCACCGGTGTCGCGACGAACAGGTACGTCATGGGCGCATTCGTCACATCGGCGTTGCTGGCCGGACTCGCTGGCGTGGTGCTGGGCTCGCGTCTTGGTACAGCATCGCCGTCGACTGGCGGTTCCCTTCTCCTCCCAGCGTTCGCCGGAGCCTTCCTTGGTGCCACCACTGTGCACCCCGGCCGATTCAACGTCATTGGCACGATCATTGCCGTGTACACCCTGGCGATCGCAGTGTCAGGACTGCAGCAGCTTGGCGCCCCCGTGTGGTTCGAACCAGTGTTCAATGGTTCGGCTCTCGTGCTCGCAGTTGCGTCTTCGCAATGGGCACTACGTCACCGTCAGCAGCGCGCCAAGGCCAAGGAGATGGCCGCCCTCGACGAATCGCTCGCTGCCGTCGAACGTTCCGCCTCCCCGCGAACGGATTGACAGGCGCTTCAGCGCAGTTACTCAGCCCATTTCGGAGCGCCACGAATGGCGCGGGGAAAATCCGACGAGGCGCTTTGCTTTGTCGTTGGCGTAGAACGTTTCGTAACGACTCATCTCGCGTCGACGCGGGACCCCGGCATAGAAGCGCTCGTAGACCTCGTCGCTCGGAATCCCCACCGACGTGTCGTCGTTGGAGACGTTGAAAACTTCGTAGCCGAGGCCGTCGGTGCGGAGACAACAATCAACCATTTGGCCGAGGTCGCGAGCGTCGATGTAGGCGAAGATATTGCGACGCCGCAGCCCCGGTTCTGCGACGAACGCGGGGAACTTGGTCGCGTATTCGTGCGGCTCGATCACGTTGTTGATGCGTAATCCGTAGATGTCGATTCCGCTCCGTGCCTGAAACGACCGTGCCGTCACTTCGTTGACAACCTTCGACATCGCGTAACTGTCGTGGGGAACTGTTGGATGCTCCTCGTCGATCGGCACGTACTCCGGCTTGACCTCGCCCTCGGCGAAACAGATCCCGTACGTCGTCTCCGAACTCGCAAAGATCACTTTGGGAATCCCCAACTTCACAGCGGCGTCGATGACGTTGTACGTACTGAGGGCGTTGATCCGGAACGTCTCGTTGTCGGGTCGGACGAGGATTGCCGGGATCGCCGCGAAATGCACGACAGCGTCGTACCTGGGTACACCGGTGCCAGGCTCCAACTCGTCAAAGCCGGCGTACCCCGAGAGAGCGTTGAAGACCTGCCCGGCGTCGGACAGGTCGAGGAGCAGGTCCGAGACGCCCGGTTCACGGAGAGGAACCATGTCGCCATTGACGACTCGGTGTCCCTGCTCGACGAGATGTCGAATCGCATGACGGCCCGCCTTCCCGCTGCCACCAGTGAAGAAAACTCGCATCTGAGCAATGGTACGGATCGAGCAGCGCGACGGCTACCCAGCGGGTGCGAGTGCTCCCACCGGATTGAGGCTGCTACTCACTTGGACGTGGCGACATCACCGGGCTCGGGTCCGTTCGATCGGCGATGGCACGATCATGGCCACGGCACCAGCGGGAGGTGCACGACGAATGTGGCTCCGTCGTGGTCGCTGCGTTCGAGCGCAATGGTGCCGTTGTGGAGTTCGACGATGGAGCGGGTGATGGCGAGTCCGAGGCCGGTGCCGCCAGCCTGTTGGGTGCGTGCGTCGTCGACGCGGGTGAAGCGCTCGAAAATCGAATCACGGTGGGTGAGCGGGACTCCGGGTCCGTCGTCAGCGACGGTCAGGATGACGTGGGAGTCGCTTGCGTGCAAGCTCAAGGTGACGCGACTGGTCGCGTAGCGCGTCGCATTGTCGAGCAGGTTGCGAACGGCTCGAGCGAGCTGGTTGGTGTGTCCCATGACGTGGGCAGGTGACAGGTGCTCGACGGCGATATGAATGGTGGGAGGTGGGGATTGTCGGGTGACTTCGCGGCGAACAACAGACTCGAGGTCGACGAGCTCGCTGGACGGTTGGGAAGCCGGAGATGCGTCGAGTTGGGCGAGCGTGAGGAGGTCGTCGATGAGCTGTTGCATGTGCAGTGCCTCAGCGGCGACGCTGCGGTGGGTGGCTGTGAGCGCCGCCGTGTCGGGGTGAGCGAGGTCGACCTCGACTTCGGTGCGGATCCGGGTGAGGGGGCTTCGAAGTTCGTGGGATGCGTCGGCGACAAACCGTCGCTGGGAGTCGGCCGATCGCTCGACCCGGTCGAGCATTGCGTTCATCGTGGTTGCGAGTCGTTGGATCTCATCCTTGCTGGATGGTTCGGGGACCCGGCGGTGAAGGTTGTGACCAGTGATCATCGCGACTTCGGCTCGGATTGCTTCGACGGGACGCAGCGTGCGGCCGATGAGCCACCAGATGAGGGCGGCGAGAGCGACGGCGACGATTGGGATCGTTGCGGTCAGGGCACGTTGGAGGGTGGCAATGCTCTCGTCGATGTCGTCAGTCGGCGAGGCGACATGGATGATGCGGTCGCCGGCTCTCACCGACAGCAGACGGTAGAGCGGCTCGCCAAGGAGTAGGCGTTCCGTGCGCAGCTGCCGGGCTGCACCACTGGGTGGTGGAGGCAGGGCGGGTTGGGTCGCGAAGTTGCCTGTCGCGGCAACGACGACGTCGCCCCGCATGGTGGTGATCTGGACGATCGAATCGTCGTCACCACGCGGCGCGATCGTTCCCAGATTTCCGCTTGCATCGTCGGCCATCGCCGAGGCGAGTGTGGCGAGCGCCTCGTCGAGGTTGTTGGTCAACAGTCGACGTTGCACGCCAAGCAATGCCAGCGCCGTCGCCAGGAGCATGACACTTACGACACAGACAGCGATCAGGGTGACGCGAAGCCGGATGCCGCCCATGTGGTCAACCGCCCCCAACTCGGTAGCCGGCTCCCCGGACGGTGGAGATCAGGGCGCGCTCGCTGTCCGAGTCGCCGAGCTTTCGGCGGAG
>JANOQU010000005.1:0-8743 GCA_031422355.1 Actinomycetes bacterium | reverse complement strand
CCTTTGGCTCGCTCACCAAAGAGGCGGGTCAGGAAACCAGCGAGCAGCGGAACACCAAGAAAGATGAGGACCGACTTGGCGATCTGCCAGACGGTGATGTCGATGCCATCTGAGTCGAGGCCGAGCCATCCGGGGAACAGTTCCAAGTAGAAGTAACCGAGAAACGAGAAGGCGATGATCTGGAACACGGAGTTGATCGCGACCAGCACGGCTGCCAGTTCGCGGTCGCCGCAGGCGAGGTCGTTCCAGATCAGGACCATCGCGATGCAGCGGGCGAGGCCGACGATGATCAGCCCTGTGCGGTACTCGGGGAGGTCCGGCAGAAGCGTCCAGGCGAGGGCAAACATGAGCGCGGGTCCGATGATCCAGTTCAGGATGAGTGACATCACGAGCGAGCGGCGGTCGCCGAGCACCGTACCCATCGATCGATATTTCACCTTGGCGAGAACGGGGTACATCATCGCGAAGAGCCCGATCGCGATCGGGAGTGAGACGGTGTCGACCTCGACCTTCTCGAGCGTGTCGTCGAGTCCGGTGAAGACCTTGCCGAGGCCGATGCCGACGGCCATCGCGAGCCCGATCCAGAGTGGGAGGAATCGATCGAGCGTGGACAGTTTGTCGACGACATGTTGGCGCTCGTCGTCTGCGCTGTTGTCTGCGCTGTTGTCTGCGCTGATGTCTGTCGCGTTCACATGCACCCCATCGCCATTCATCGTCGAACGACGATGACTCTACCGGTGACGGCCCTCTACTCGAGTTGGCGGTCTACGAGGACGCTTGGCGCATAGTCATCCGGGATAGGTAAGTCGAGCAGTTGCAGTATTGTGGCGGCGACATTGGCCAGCCCCGCATCGGGAAGGTCGGTTCGCAGTTCCGGCAGATCCTGGGCGAAATCCTTGATGATGAACGGCACTGGATTGAGCGAGTGCGCGGTTCGTCCGACAGGCAGGCCAGCATGGTTGTAGGTCGGCTGGCCATGGGCGTCGCGCTCGACCTTGTCGTCAGCGTTGCCATGGTCGGCGGTCACGATCAGGCGGCCGTCGTGCTGCTGGAGGACGGCGGCGATTCGGCCGATAGCGAGGTCGACGGACTCGACCGCAATGCGCGTCGCCGGCATCGAGGCCGTGTGACCGACCATGTCGCCACCGGCAAAGTTCACTCGCAGGAAGTCGTACCGGCCAGTGCGAATCGCCTCGATCAACTCGTCGGCAGTCTCGGCCGATTTCATCCATGGACGTTGGTCGAACGGGATTCGATCTGAGGGGATCTCGACGTAGGTCTCGAGTGCGTCGTCGAACTTGCTCGACCTGTTGCCGTTCCAGAAGTAGGTGATGTGACCGTATTTCTGTGTCTCGGCGGCAGCCCACTGACGCAAGGTTGCGTCGGCGATCACCTCGCTGACCGTTCGGTCGACGGCTTCGGGTTCCACCAGGAAGCGTCTGGGCACGGACGTATCGCCGTCGTACAACGCCATGCCGGCGAAGACCACATTCGGAACCGCGACGCGATCAAAGTGATCGAACGCAGCCCACTCCATCGCTTGACAGAACTCCATCGCACGATCGCCGCGGAAGTTGAACATGATCACGCTGTCACCGTCGTTGATTCGACCAACGGGATCGCCGGAGGTGTCGACGACGGTGAACGCGGGCAAATTCTGGTCGCTCATCTGCTGGTCCCCGCGCCCCCAGGCGACGCCAGCCTCGGCGCTGCCGACGGCGTGCGCCGTTCCGAGAACGTGCGCACGCCATCCCGCTTGCACGACAGACCAGTCCGCTCCGTAGCGGTCCATGGTGGTCACCATCCGGCCGCCGCCGGAAGCGATCTCGAAATCGATGCCGGGCACCGATGCCACGCCTGCGCGGAGTAGGGCGAGGTAGTGCTCGGCCGTGTGATCTGGCACGTCGCGGCCATCGAACAAAACGTGGGCGCGCGCTCGCGTGACCCCTTCGCGAGATGCCTGCTCGACGAGTGCCAGCAGATGATCGATGTGCGAATGGACATTTCCGTCCGAGAGCAGTCCGACAAGGTGCAGCGTCGACGAATGTTGAACGCAGTTGTCGACAATGGATCGCCACGCCGTGGTGGACCAGATCACGCCGCTGGCGATTGCCTTCTCCACTCTTTTGGCTCCCTGATCGAAGATTCTTCCGGCGCCGAGGATGTTGTGGCCGACCTCGGAGTTGCCCATATCGGAGTCCGACTGCAGGCCAACAGCGCGTCCATGGGCGCGGAGGGTTCGGTAACGGCCGGACAAGCCGAGCATGTCCAGATTGGGGGTGTTCGCAAGGTGCACCGCGTCGAAGTCGTCGGATCTCCCGACACCGACGCCGTCCATGACCACGAGAACCAACGGCCTCGCTCGCAATTCCCCCCCGACCAAATTCGATTCGTCCACGTTGCTCCCAGAGTGCAGCAGCTCGCATTCCGGTGTCCGGGATGCGGCGCCCCAGCTTACGCTCGGAGCTCCATGACGGATCCAGCGATGCGATGACTCACCGGCCGCGTAGCCGCCGGTTCGCTGCTCCGAGGTCGAACGCTGCTGGGTCGAACTCCTGCGGAGCCCACGACACCATGTACTCGTACTCGTCGGCGCTTGGATCGCCGAGCACACGCAGCAGTTCGGCGTAACCGGGCGCTCCACCGCAATTCTCTGGAGGGCAGGCTCCTCCGCCGTCGATGCATAGCGGGTAGCGCTTGACTTCCTTGGGCGGGTCGATCGCTTCAACCGCTATGTCGTGTTCCCACCCGTCGCCGAAGTCGTAGGTCCAGTGCAGCTTCGACTCCAGTCGCGGGAGGAGATGCATCACAGTCGCTGACCGCTCGTCGATCATGTAGTCGGCGTCCTCGTCGATTGGGCCGAACAGAATTCCGCCGACGTCGAACATATGCAGGTGGGCGCCCTCCCATCCCATCGCTGCTTCGAGCACGCGGCTGAACTTCGGCAGTCGCGTCTCGGATTTGACCATGATCCGCCGCCACACTGCAGGCTCCACCTCGCGCAGTGTCACCGTGAGCGTGTAGACGGTCGGCCCGAACAGAATCACGACGCGCCCCGCGCGATCTCAGCGGAGAGCAGGCACATGACGTGAGGGCGCGGAGTCATACGGAGAACTCATTGGCCGGCGTCGAAGTTCTCACCGAGGAGGTCGACGGTGTTGAATTCGACGCCGTAGACATTGATGTCCTTCGGGCCGATGTCCTTGTCGACCATCGACGCAAGGATCGTCGACGACTCCTGGTAGCCAATGACGACGATGGCTGAGGGCTTGGCAGATTTGAGGGCGTCGATGTCGCTCGTCGCCGCCCCGGCGGTCCCGTCGTAGAACTTGGTAACCACGACCTCGAGCCCTGCTGCGGCGAGGTTGGATGAGAGTTCGTCAGCGAGTCCGGTGCCGTAGGCATCGTTGCGGGCGATAATGGCTACCGTCGCGTTCCCATCGTCGGCAATGACCGAAGCAAGCGCAGCAGCCTGGAGGATGTCCGACGGAGCCGTGCGGAAGTACAGGCCCTTGTCGGAATACGTCGAAAGCTCCATGGCCGTGTTGGCCGGCGAGAATTGAACGACGCCGGCAGCGGTGATCTTGTCGATCACGAGTAGGGAGACGTTCGAAGACGTGGCCCCAATGATCGCGTCGACGTTCTGGGCGAGCAGATCGTCGACAGTCTTCGAGGCGATGTCGGTGCTCTCATCGCCCGAGTCGCCCCTGATCCCGACGACGGCGCTGCCGAGCACGCCTCCCGCCGAGTTGATCTCCTGAATGGCGAGTTCGAATCCCGCGAATGCCGGCGGTCCGAAATAGTCCAGCGATCCCGTTTGGGGCAGAATCGTTCCGATGGTCAGAATGCCGTCGCCCGCACGAGTGCCCTCGGCTGCCTGAGCGACATCGGCGGACGCGAACGTCGTGCCCCGGACGTAGGTGGTCTCCGAGCCGTCGATTCGGTTGTCCGCACCGAATGACAGCACTCCGTAGCTCGCCTCCGTCGGCTCACCGTTGCCAGAGAATGTTCCGGGTCCCGAGACACCGTCGTAGTCGACATCGGTGCCAGCCGCGATCAGCGCGACGCATTCCGCAAAGGAGGTGCATTTCGTGCCGTCACGGGTTAGGCCGCTGATCTGGTTTGCGTACTCGATTCCATCGGTTTTTGCCTGCACCACAGCGAGCGCTATCAGCGTGACGGCATCGAATGTTTCTGCCCCGTATCGGAACTCCGTGAGCGATGGGTCGATCGCGAGCAACTTGGTCGTGAACTGTTCACTCAGTTCGACGAGCGGCGTGGTGCCCTTGAAACCCTCGAGATCGCCAACTCCGCGGGATTCGCCCTCCCCGTCGCTTGTCTCTGACACCTCGACTGAGCCGAGGGAAGTGACGGCGTCGCTGGACACCGTGGTCGAGTCGTCAGCGCTGCGATCACGGTTGATGGCGGCATATGCCAACCCAACAAGGGCGGCAAGAAGCACACCGACCACCCCCACCAACATCCACGGTTGCCGACGTCTGTGCCCCCTATCCGTGTCACCGCCGCCGTCAATTTCAGTGTCGTCAGTGTCGTCAGGTCGCCGGTGGCTCGGGGGGATGAGGACCGTCGCCGGTGCGAACGGCGGCGGGACGCGTGTCCAGTCGCTTGGCGGACCGTCCGCCACCTCGAGCGCGTCGACGAACGCGGTTGCGCTCTCGAATCGGTCGTTCGGCGATTTCGCCATGGCCCGAGCAAGTGCCTTGTCAAAGCTCGTTCCGAGTTCCGCCCGTGCTGTTGACGCGAGCGGAGTCGGCGCCGACATGATCGCCCACATCAGGGCTGTTCGATCACTCTGTCGGTAAGGGCGACAGCCAGTGAGCAACTCGAACGCGAGCACCCCCAACGCGTAGATATCAACCCTCGATGTAATCTCGTGGCCCTCGATCTGCTCCGGCGCCATGTACTCCGGCGTTCCTAGCCATAAGCCCGTACCGGTCAAGGTGACCGTCTCGGTCGTCTTCGCGATACCGAAATCGACCAGAAACACGACACCAGAAGTGCTGATCAGAACGTTCGAGGGTTTGACATCTCGGTGGATGACACCGAGACCGTGCGCATGATCCAGTGCAGCAGCGATCTGGCGGAGCACCCGAATCGCCTGTGCTGTCGACGTCGGATCGTCGCGAACGAGATAGTCGGCGAGAGACTCACCTTCCACGTACCTCATCGACAAAAACGTGGTGCCATCGACATCGCCGGCGTCGAAGACCGTGACGATGTTGGGGTGGTCGAGCCGCGCCAGGCTCACGATCTCGCGTTCGAATCGCGCCGTAAATGAGGGTCCGCCGATATTCGGATGGATCAGCTTCAATGCGACACTTCGACGCAGTCGGATCTGCGTCGCGAGGAACACGACGCCTTGACCGCCGCGGCCAAGCTCATGCTCCAGCAGGTAGCCGCCCACCTGGTCTCCCGACACCCACGCCATACAACCCCTTACAAAAGTCCAGCTTGACCAGAACCTGTTCCCCACCCTATGGCACACGGCCGCGGATCATTGAGTCGCCCCGGGGGGTGTGGTGCGGCCGGACTACTGGTCCGCTGGCGCGAAGTTCACCGGAATTTGGACGTGGGCGAGCAGTCGCCCGCTGCCGTCGCTGGATGTCTCGGTTAGTTCGAGCACTCCGCTCGTGGCCGAACCGGCATCGAATTCGATGGTCGTCTCGAACGGACCCCACGCTGGCTGGCCATCGCTGTCGAGGATTGGTCCGGTCCCCGTCGCGAACGTTTCGACGAGCACCTCTCCGTCGACGGTACGCAGCGAGATCTCGACATTGTTCTCGGACGTGGAGTTCTCGCCGGCGATCTGCAGCGGCGACGAAACGAATTGGCCTGGCCGCGGTTGGGTGGCGAGGATCAAAGGCTTCACTGTGTCGAAAGAGTCCCGACCAACCGGCGGTGAGACCTGAATGCCTTCACCACCGATCGTTGTCACAGGCTCGCCATCCAACGAGAACGCGACTCGGGTGACGCCGGGTATCTCGGTCAGCGTGTAGACCACCTGCGCGACTCGCTCGGTCATCGACAGCGAACCGCCCTCGCTTTCGAAACTGCGACTGAGGTCGACGGTGATCACGTCGCCGTCCATGATGAGCCCGCGCAATGTGACACCGTCCGGAATCGCGGTTGCCAGCGCATCCGGATCGGCATCGGTCGGCCCTGCCAGGAGGGCTTCGAACGACTCCTGTAGGTCACCACCGGATCGATACGCAGCCGCCAAGCGCTCGTTCTGTACGAACCAGATCGTGGAGAGTTCTGTGTTGACATCGCTCGGCGCAGTGACCTCGGTCGTGCCGACCACGGTCGTTGCCGGACCGGTGGTCGGTGAGGATAGTTCGGCCGTTGTCGAAGGCGCGCTGGTGCTCGGCAGTGCCGTTGAATTGGACGATTCGCTCGACGAAGCGCACCCGGTCAGAGCGGCTCCGACCGCAGCGACGACAAGGCAGCCAACGCGACCGCGACAGATCCTGCGGTGACGTTCCAACGATCGACTGGGCTCCGCGATGTCAGCACCCATTCACGACCTCCTTCGGCGAAGGGCTTTGCGCACAACCACCATTGAACCCGATGCGAGTGGGTCAAGCGAGAGCAGAAGGTCACGGCGCTACCAGCGCCGTGGTACGTGAATTCTGTCCCGCTGAATACGGATATTGTGTGGAATCAGCGGACAAGGGTCCGACGGGCGCAAGGGGGAACCATGGGTGCTGGCCGATTCAAATGGGTGCACGTCGCGGTGGCGGCTGGCATGTTCGTAGCCGGCGGAGTCGCTGTCGGTGTGATCCAATCGGCGGGCGCGGTTGGCTCGACGATCTTGTCGTCGTTCGTGCCGATCACTCCGTGTCGACTCGCCGACACCCGGATCGAATCTCCGGTGGGCCCGCGCGTGACACCGATCGGCGCTGCGGAGTCCGTCACCTTCCAGGTCACCGGCACCAACGGTCAGTGCACCATCCCGACAGCGGCAACGGGGATCGCGTCGAACATCACCTCAGTCAACCCCACGGCGTCGTCGTTCCTGACCGTTCACCCGGCGGACTCGCCACTGCCGCTGGCGTCGAACCTGAACTGGACGGCGACGTCGCCCCCAACCCCGAACCAGGTGACCGTCGCAATGTCGGCGACCGGTGCGATCAAGGCCTACAACAGCTCCGGCAAGATCGACGTGATCATCGACATCGTTGGCTACTACCTCCCATCGACGAGCGGACCCGCTGGCCCTCAGGGGGCAACTGGTGCGACCGGTGCGACCGGTGCCCAAGGCCCGCAGGGCGTGCAAGGAATTCCAGGTTTGACCGGTTTGACCGGACCGACGGGTGCGACCGGTTTGACGGGTGCGACCGGTTTGACGGGTGCGACCGGTGCGACGGGTGCGACAGGTGCGACAGGTGCGACAGGTCCGCAAGGAGCGAGAGGAGTCGACCCGGCCAACGTAATTTGGGTCGCAACATCCAATGGTGACTTTGAAACCGTGCAGGCCGCACTGGCTTCGATCCCGAACGACTCGATCCCCCGCCTGATCAAAATTGCCCCCGGAACCTACATCGAACCCGGGGGCATCGACATGAAGTCTGGAGTGGACATCGAAGGCAGCGGCGAAGGCGTCACGATCATCCAGTCCGCTGTGACGTCACCACTTCCAGGCGCCGATGCGACGCCAGCCTCTGGCGCGTCGGCGACAGTTCGGATGGACGGGATAAACGCAGAGCTTCGTTCGCTGACTGTGCGCACGACGGTGGCAGCGAACACCGCAACCATCTGGAACGCAATCGGCGTGTTCATCAAAGGCGACAGCCCCCAAGCTGTCACAGACGTATCCGTCGAGGTGAGCGGAACCGAGACAGGCGGTGCGGCCCTACAAGTGGCTGCAATCGCAGTGGTCGAATCTTTTCCACCGCTGACGTCGGTCAGTGTGCGGGCCGCAACATTCGGTGGCGTGAATATCGGTGTCTACGCCAAGGCCTTGGGTTTCGAGGGAATCAACCTCTCGT
Source organism: Actinomycetes bacterium (assembly GCA_031422355.1). Taxonomy (GTDB): domain Bacteria; phylum Actinomycetota; class Acidimicrobiia; order Acidimicrobiales; family Ilumatobacteraceae; genus WLMZ01. The sequence goes on along the minus strand of JANOQU010000005.1, from coordinate 734 downwards.
CGTCCACGTTCAGTGGCGAGTCGAACATCGACGTCTACAACGTTGCCGGCGAAGTGCTTCTTCGGAACTCCCGTCTTAGGAGCGCTGGAAACAGCATCCTCAACGTCAGCGGAGGAACCGCCTACGTCTCATCGAGCGAGCTCGACGGTCCGGTCTCTGGCGGCGGAAAGTGTCTTGCGTCGTGGCGTTCGTTCACCTTCCAGCCGCTCGACTTCTCGTGTGCCCTGATTCCGTGACGCGGACGAGTGGTGTCGTGGGCGGTGCTATCGCAGGCAGTCGAAGGGTCAGAAGCCACGCGGTCGCAACAAATGCTGCTGAGCCCCAGAGGGCGATGGCGAGTCCACCGCACAGGTACAGCAGGCCAGACAACAGGGTGCCAATCAGCCGGCCGGCGGCGTTGGCCGAGTAGTAAAAGCCGACATCGAGCGCAACCGTGTCATCGTCGGAGTAGGCAAGAATCAGGAACGAGTGCAGCGACGAGTTCAGTGCGAATGCGGCTCCGAACACCACCAGCCCGCCGACGACGGCAAACGTGGTGGCGATCTCGAACGCCACCGCCACTGCGATCGCGGCTGAGATCATCGCGAGGATCAGCGCCCACCGCTGCGCCGCGTGGATCTCGTCGAGGACCAACCCGCCCCGCCGACGCAAGAGGCGTGGAGCGAATGATTGGACGATGCCGTAGCCGATCACCCACACCGCAAGGAAGCCGCCGATGCCTTGGTAGGACCAAC
>JANOQU010000004.1:0-12050 GCA_031422355.1 Actinomycetes bacterium | reverse complement strand
GACTCTCGATGAGGTGGTCGACGCCGTGATGACGGGATTCGCCAGGGGGTCTGCCGGCACGGATCTCACCATCTATGCACTGCTGTGTGCGATGCGAACGGCAGCCCGTTCGTTGGCGATCGCCGAACTCGCAGTTCGTTGGCGCGACCGGGGCGTGGTTGGTTTCGATATCGCCGGGGCAGAAGCCGGCTATCCGCCCACTCGCCACCTCGACGCATTCCAGTACGTCCAGCGAGAGAACTTCCACGCCACAATCCACGCCGGCGAGGCGTTCGGTCTGCCGTCGATCTGGGAAGCGGTGCAATTCTGCGGCGGTGAACGACTCGGCCATGGGGTCCGGATCGTGGACGACATCACCGGCACCGCCGGCGACGAGACGCTCGGCCGACTTGCTGCCTACATCCGTGATCGGCGGATCCCGCTCGAACTCTGCCCGACATCCAACGTCGGAACGGGCGTCTGCGCATCGATCGCTGAGCACCCGATCGGCATGCTTCGTCGGCTGCGGTTCCGTGTCACCGTCAACACCGACAATCGGTTGATGAGCGCCACCTCGATGAGCCACGAGATGATCGAACTCGCCGATGCCTTCGGATGGGGTCTCGACGATTTCGAGTGGCTGACGATCAATGCGATGAAGAGTGCGTTCGCCCCGTTCCCGGAACGACTGCGGATCATCAACGGTCTCGTCAAGCCCCGCTACGCGCTTCTGCGCGCCGACCAGACGCTCGGAGCGTAGGGTCACTCTCTCCCCCACCACCTACTTCGCGCTCGCCCGCGGGGCGTGCCATGATGATCGCCATGTCTGTCGAAGTCAACGTGGTCGAACATCCGCTCGTCGCTGCATCGCTCACGAAAGTGCGTGACCAGAACACCCCGAATGCGGTGTTCCGCCAAGAGCTGGAGCGGATCGGCACCTTGCTTCTTGTCGAGGCGACCCGGTCACTGGCGACCCATGAAGTCGCCGTTCGGACGCCGGTAGCGATGACGACCGGTCAGATCCTGACGACTCAGCCGGTCGTGATCCCGGTGCTCCGCGCCGGCCTCGGCTTCCTCAACGCCGCACAGGTATTGCTTCCCGGCGCCGACGTCGGCTTCATTGGCATCACCCGCGACGAAGAAACCTTCGAGCCCAAGCCCTACGTCAACAAGTTGCCAGAGACGTTCGAGAACCGGGTTTGTATCGTGCTCGACCCCATGTTGGCGACGGGTGGCTCGCTGGCCCATACGTGCAAGCTGCTGGTCGAACATGGCGCTACCGGACCAATCATCGTCGTGTGCGCGCTGGCTGCACCAGAAGGCATCCTTGCACTGCACGAGTGCGGCATCGACTTGATCATCTACACCGCCTCGATCGACGAGCGCCTCAACGAGTCCGCCTACATCGTCCCCGGACTCGGCGACGCCGGCGACCGCCAATTCGGCGCCGCCTAACCCCTCACCCACCCAACACCAGTTTCGCGAACGAACGCGCCCTGTATGAGGTCACATTTACTGCAAACTCTTGCAAGCACTTCGCATACTTCTGCAAACACCGGGCGCGCTTGCAAGAGTTTGCAGCGAAAGTGACCTCAGGGCAGGCAAAAGGGTTCGCGGAAGTGGTTAGAGGATTCGGCTGAGGGCTTCGAGGAGCGGGGCTGGGTCCATGTCGACGGCTTCGCCGTACAACTTGACCTTGGGTTCAGTACCACTTGGTCGTACTTGCAGCCGGATCTCGCCGAGCCACAGCCGCAGCAGGCCGGCCTCCTCGTACCACTCGACACCGGAAACGGCGCGTCCGCCGACCTCGGCTGGTGGATTGGCTCGCATCGCGGCGACCTTGGCTGCAGCCTCGACCGGGTCGATCCGAACGGAGAGATCAGCGACGACATGGCGACCGAATCTGGCGGCAAGTGCGTCGAGACGATCTTGCAACGTGACACCCTCGCTCGCCGCCAACGCCGCAACCTCAGCGAGCATGACGGCCGCTGAGATGCCATCTTTGTCCATTGGCTGGCCGGTGACGAGGTACCCGAGCGCTTGCTCGTATCCGAACACGAATCGCAGATTCGGGTGGTCCATTGCGGTTCGGCCGATCCACTTGAACCCGGTGTAGGTCTCCTCGAAGTGCACACCGTGCTCGGCGGCGAGTCGGCTGAGCAGCGACGACGACACGAGCGTGGTGATGACCAGTCGGTCGTCACCGGTGGTGTGTCGAAGAATGTGATCACCGAGTAGCCAGCCAATCTCGTCGCCGGTGAGTCGCCGCCATCCGCCTTCCGGTGTCGGGATCGCTGCGCCGAGTCGATCTGCATCAGGGTCGTTCGCAAGCGCGAGGAGCGCACCAGATTCGCGTGCTCTCATCAGCAGCAGATCCATTGCCCCCGGTTCTTCGGGATTCGGGAACGAGACAGTCGGGAACGAGCCGTCAGGCTGCTGCTGGGCGGCCACGACGGCCGGCTCGGGCAGGTTCGACAATGCGAACGCATCGAGCAACGTCGCGCCACCGACGCCGTGCATCGCGGTGTATGCCACCGGCACTCCAGGCAACTCAGGGCGCAGTCGAACGCCCGGAACCGACGCGAGATACCTGGCCAACGGTGCTGAAGCGAGCACCTCGATCAGGGGATGATCGGGGGCGGCCAATTCCACCAGACATGGGTCGAATTCGTCGATACAGGCCGCAATCCCGATGTCGTGGGGCGGAACGATCTGGGCGCCGTCTGCCAGAAAGACCTTGTAGCCGTTGTCCGCCGGCGGGTTGTGACTGGCCGTGACGACCACCCCAGCGACCGCGTGATAGGTCGTGATGTTCCACGCCAACACTGGCGTCGGCAGCGCAGAGGGCAGCAGCATTGCCCGGATGCCCATCGCTGCGAAGACTCGCGCCGTGTCGAATGCAAAGTCGTCGCTCTTGCGGCGGGCGTCGTATCCAATGATGATGCCCCGCTTGGCGGCATCGGCATTGCTGCGGAGCACATAGGTGCCGAGGCCCGCGGCTGCCTGGCGAACAACCAGCCGGTTCATCCGGAGCGGACCTGCGCCCATTTCGCCACGCAACCCAGCCGTGCCGAATTGCAGCCGACCGTCGAACCGGGCGGCCAAGACGTTGTCGTCACCGTCGATCAATTCGGCCAATTCCTCGCGAACGTCGTCGTCGGGCTCGACCGCCAACCAATGTTCAGCACGGTTGCGGACACTGCGGATTGATTCGTTGTGCATCAGATCAACTTTCGCAGATCGACGAGTGGTCGTGCGCCGACATGGGAGATCACCTCTGCCGCCGCGATCGAGCCGAGCCGCCCACATTCAGCAAGCGGATAGCCCTGCGTGTAGCCGAACAAGAACCCGGAGGCGAACAGGTCGCCGGCACCGGTGGTGTCCAGGACCCGCGCAACTGGTTCGGCGGCGATGGTCAGCACCTCGTCGTGTGTGATGATCACACAGCCGGCGGCGCCGCGGGTGATCGCCGCGAGCGCACAGTCGTTGCGCACTGCAGCGACGGCCGCATCGAAGGTTTCTACCTCATAGAGCGACATCAACTCGTCCTCGTTGCCGAACAAGATGTCGACCTCGTCAGCGACCAGGCCGCGGAAGTCGTCACGATGACGGTCGACGCAGAACGAATCAGACAGCGTCAACGACACCTGCCGGCCATGTGCATGAGCCACGCCGGCTGCGGCGCGAAATGCTTCCTTGGCGGCTGGCCGGTCGTAGAGGTAACCCTCCATGTACAGAACCTTGCCATCAGCGACAGTGGCCGCATCGATGTCGGGCGGACTGAGCAACGATGACACACCGAGGTAGGTATTCATCGTCCGCTGCGCATCCGGGGTCACCACGATGATGCACCGTCCAGTTGGCGTGCCCGCTTCGGGTGCACCCGGTCGAAACGCAATTCCGACGGCGCGCAAGTCATGACCGAACACCTGGCCGAGGTCGTCGTCGCAGACTTTGCCGATGTACGCAGCACGCCCGCCGAATGACGCCACGCCGCACATCGTGTTGGCCGCCGACCCACCGCTCATCTCGACTGCGGAACCGAGCGCTTTGTAGAGCGACACGGCCCGTTCTGTCTCGACAAGAGTCATCGAACCTTTGACGAGTGACTCCCGCTCGATGAACGAATCGTCGGCATGAGCGATCACGTCCACAAGCGCATTGCCGATGCCGACCACGTCGTATCGGGCCGGATTTGCAGTCATCGGGCTCTTGAACGCTTCAGTCGCTGGCACGTGGCTTGACGCTAGCGCGTGTCGGTCTGGTGATGGCCGCTTGACAGCCACGTTCGCAGCGAAGGGGTTGCGAGTTGAACTCGTTCCGACAAGCGCAGCGCTCGGAACATCGGTTCCGTCAGCTACTACTCTGACATGATGTCTCTTGATCCCTATCGCCTGCCGCGCTCGGTGTTGCCCACCGGGTACACCGTCACCCTCGATCCGGTTCTGGCCAAGGCCACCTTCTTCGGAACGGTTGCGATCACATGTGAGGTCGTTGAGGCGGTCGATCAGATCGTGCTCAACGCGATCGAACTCGAGATCCATTCGGTCTCAGTTGGAGGAAATCCATGCGAGTTCTCACTCGATGACGACACCGAGCGACTCTTCATCGATGCAGCAATAGGCGCCGGAACCACGTCGATCGAGATCGCCTTCACCGGCGTCCTCAACGACAAACTCCGCGGTTTCTACCGCAGCACGTATACCGACGACGATGGCGTCGAGCAGGTCATCGCCTGCTCGCAGATGCAGGCCACCGACTGTCGTCGCGCCTTCCCGTGTTTCGACGAGCCCGATTTCAAGGCGACGTTCGGGATCACCCTGGTCGTTGATGATGGCCTGCTCGCTGTCTCGAACAGCCCGGAACTTCGTCGCACCGAGCACCCAAATGGCCGAGTCGCTGTCACGTTCGAGGACACGATGGTGATGAGCACCTACTTGGTGGCTGTCATCGTCGGCAAACTGGAAGCCACTGAGGCCGTCGACGTAGAAGGGACGCCGCTGCGAATCGTCCACGTTCCGGGCAAGGGCAATATCACTGCGTTCGGCCTCGAAGTCGGTGCCGCCAGCCTGGCGTGGTTCCAAAACTTCTACGGCATTCCGTACCCCGGCAAGAAGGTCGACATGGTCGCGCTGCCCGACTTCGCGGCTGGAGCGATGGAGAACCTCGGCTGCATCACGTATCGCGAGTCGTTGCTGCTGATCGACCCGGAGACGAGCACTCAATTCGAACAGCAGGTCGTGGCTGATGTCGTCAGCCACGAGTTGGCGCATATGTGGTTTGGTGATCTGGTCACGATGCGTTGGTGGAACGGGATCTGGCTGAACGAGGCGTTTGCGACGTTCATGGAGGTCATGGCGGTCGATGTTTTCCGGCCGAGTTGGCAGCGCTGGACGAACTTCAGCCTCGAACGCACGGACGCATTCGAGGTCGACTCTCTCGCCAGTACGCGGACGGTCGAGTTCCCCGTTCTCGCGCCCTCTGACTGTGACGGCATGTTCGACGTACTGACGTACCAGAAGGGCGGCGCTCTGCTGCGAATGTTGCAGCAGTACATCGGCGAAGAGCGGTTCCGCGAGGGCGTCAACAACTATCTCCGCATTCACTCCTACGGCAATACCGAGACCGGTGACCTGTGGGACGGCATCGAGGCGATCACCACTGCTGACGGTGGCAACGAACCGATCCGCGAGTTGATGGACAGTTGGATCTGGCAGGCAGGTTTCCCGCTGATTTCGGCTTCGCTCGTGGGTGATCGGTTGCGGTTGAGGCAGGAGCGATTCTCGTTCGGTCTCGAATCTGAAGATCCGACCATTTTCATCGTGCCGATCACCGTTCGGGTCGGCGAGGTTTCCCAGACCGTGCTCCTCGACAGTGCCGAGACGACGCTTGCGGTCGGCGCATCGGACACACCGATCGTCGTCAATGCAGGAGGGCAAGGCTTTTTCCGGGTCGCCTACGACGAGACGCTTCGGTCTCGACTCGGGGCCAACGCGTTGACCGCGCTCGACACTGTCGAGCGCTACAACCTCGTCGACGATGCGAGCGCGGCCTTCGTCGCCGGACGCCTCTCCGCGACCGGTCTACTCTCGTTCCTACAGGGCTTTGTTGGTGAAGCGGATCTCGCCGTGTGGCAAGCCGTCACGGCGTCGCTGCGGCGACTGCACAGGATCATCGAGGGCGACGCCGTCGCACCGTTCAGCGCGACCGTCCTCGCCCTCGTCTCACCGGCATTGACGGCGCTCGGATGGACCCCGAGCGACGATGAGGACGACCTGGTCTCCAAGTTGCGCGGACTGCTCGTGACGACGGCTGCCGTTCTCGGCGACGATACTGAGGCCCAACAGCGGTGCAGGGAGATCCTCGCGGCTTACAACACAGGCGCGATGCCCGACGCCGACCCAGAACTGATATCTGCCGCCACAGTCGTCGTCGCGTCGCTGGGCACCGAGGCTGACTTTGATGTCTTCGTCGACGGATTCCGGACGGCCCAGACGCCGCAGGAGCAGTTGAGAAATCTGTATGCGTTGGCCGAGTTCGACACCGCGGAGTTGGTCACGCGCGCTTGTGACTTCGCCTTCAGCGGAGACGTTCGTTCGCAGAATGCCCCGTATCTGCTGCAGCGTTGCATCGCCAACCGCAATCACGGTGACGTGGCCTGGACGATCGTTCGCAGGAATTGGGATAAGGCCAATGAAATGTTCCCGAACCCTTCGATCATCCGGATGATCGATCCAGTCAAGACGCTGAACTCTGCCGCTGCAGTCGCCGACGTGCAGGGCTTCTTCGCAGAGCACCCGATCAAGCAATCGATGAACACGATGAATCAGGTTCTCGAACGCCAACGGGTCAACGCTGCGGTGCGAGAGCGTGAGGCCGACGGCTTCGCAGATGCTCTCCTCGGACGCTGAATCGTCAGATGCGGATAGGGTTGGCTGCTCGTGGGCGGATCCGATCGTGATCCATCGAGGTTTGCCAATGTCGACAACTCATCGCATGTCGCGCGCCGGACTCTTGGCGTCGTGTGCCGTGCTTGCTGGAGCAGCCCTGATTGGGCAGTTCACGTCGGTGACTGCTGCACCCCCTGGCACCATCGACGCCGCAAGCGAGGTCCGGGCAGCGGCAACGGCACTTGCCCCGGCGACGCGGATCTCCATGGACCCGAACAAGCCGATCTTCCCGATGCAAGTCACACCGCGATGCGAGGTTCTGGACAACTACGGCGACGCCCGTTCCTCGGGGCGGACTCATCAAGGCATTGACATCCTGGCGACGCTCGGCCAGGAAGTCTACGCCGTCGTCGATGGCACGCTTGGGCGCAAAGTGGTGGACGGAGAACCCGACTCGGGTCTGTCCGGCAACGGCTGGCGGCTGACGGCGACCAACGGCAAGACCTGGTACGTCTTCATGCACCTGTCCGGGTTCGCGCCCGGTCTCGAGAATGGCTCCGTCGTCGAGCGTGGCGATGTGATCGGGTACGTGGGCGACACAGGTAATCCAGGTCCGGGGAATTACCACCTTCATTTCGAGACACACCCGAACGGCGTGCTCGTCAATCCACTGACGATGATCACCGTGCCAGCCGGCTGCGTCACCTACTGACGCTCGGCCCGACCGGAGCCATGCTGCTCAACCCGTCACGTCTTATTCATCGAGCACGTTGTCAGTCCAACCGCCGTCGGGCCGCCAGCTCAGTTGGTGGGCGGTGCCAGTCGTGTCAACTGCAAACAGGTCGGCGCGATCCGCTCGGCGCGAGATCGCACAGAGTCCTGAAGTTGCGTCGTACCGAGCGTCGGTGAATGGGTAGAGGTCGGACCAATTGGAACCCTCGTCCCACCAGGCGTTGTACAGCCGTCCGTCCAAGCCGGTGACGTAGACGTCAAGATGTGATGGTGTGCGAGCGACAAGGCCGACAGCGCTGCCGGGGCACGCAATTGGTTGGCCGACGTTGAACGAGTTCCATTGAGAGGTGCTCGGGTCGAACCACGATCCAACCAACTGGCCCCCGACGCCGACCGAGAAGACGTCGAGCAGATCGGCCTTTCGTGACACTGCGACACATGGAGCACCAGGCGGCAGGGCCACCGCACTCACCTGATTGAATCCAGTCCAGGCCTGCCCATCTGTCCATGACGTCGCCACAAGCTTGCCGCCAGTGGTGACGCCGAGAACGACCAACGAGCCCTCTCGCACCGCGATCGCGCAGAGTTTGGTGGGCTGATCAAACGTGGCTGTCGAGTGCGGCACCCATGGTTGCCAGTTCTGGCCCTCGTGCCACGACGTCTGCTGGACAACGCCACTCGTGTCGACGGCGAAGAGGTCGAGTTGAGTTTCGCGGTGCGATACGGCTGCGATCGGCGCTCGCGCTCCGAAGCGGAGGGTGTCGCGACGTTGGTTCGCAATCAGCGGAGTCCATCCGCTCCAGCCAATGACATCGCTCCATCCGGTCAGATACGGCAGCCCATCAGTGGAGATTGCAAAGTGCTCGTGCATCAGCTTGCGCGACACCGACCCAAGCGGGCCTACGTCGCGCCACGCTGTGTGCCACGGGTGCCTTTCTTGATCGTCAGCCTGCCAGGAGTGATAGAGCGCGCCGTCGGTCGCTCGGGCGAACATCTCGATGTAGGTCTCCCCGCGTGCAACGGCGCTGACCTGATGCACCCGTCCTACGAGCCCTTCGCTGGTCAAGCGAACTGTCGCTCCATCTGCTGACACATCGACGACATCGACACGGAGTCCGGCAAACCGCGCAGTCGCACCTGCGGTTGTCGGCAGGGTGCCCTCGTAGATGATCGATTCGGCGCTGCCTTTGAGTCCCTGATCGTCCTCAGCAGAACGAAGTTGGAGGCCACGGCTGTGAATCACAATTTGATCGGGCCCGATGGCTTGGTCGAGTCCGTTTGCGACTCGAAGTTCGACAAACATCTCGGCATCGCCATTCGTGACGACCGCCAACACCGGATCACCGTGTTGGGCACGGCTGACACCGACCACCCTGACGTTGGCACCTGGCCGGTGGTGCCGGACCATTGTGGAATCTCGGAAGCGGTCGCACCACGCGTAGAGAGTCGCTGGCGAGACGTTCGCCCCCAGTTTCCAAAAGTCCTCTGCAAAGCCACCGATTAGTTTCGGCTCTGCCGCAACGGTGGTCGCATGTGACCAGTCCATGCCCATGATGCACCACGGATCTTCATACTCAAGGCACCGCCCTTCGGAGTTGAATCCAAAGGGATGGTGCAAGCCGAGCGTGTGTCCGACTTCGTGCTGCATGTAGCTCAGATTTCGAGCGAGACCGTCGAGCAACGCATCTTGGCCAGCGGCACCCGCACCCGACGGAGCCGGAAACGGGCATGCAATGACGCTGTCGAAGTCGTCGAGGTCGATGTCATTGTCCTCCGCGGCATCCCGAAATGCAGCAATTGTGAGCTGCCGGCCGTCCTTCACGTAGTGAAAGTCGAGCTGTTTGGCCTCGATGTCCAGCGCCGGCTGGACAGTGAAATGAGGATTGAGGTACCCGAAAGACGTGGTCAGCCAGTAATTACGAAGCGACGAGTGCTGTGTGCCTGCGAAGACGTGCCGCCAAGTTGCCACCGGCCATTCGGCGGAATTCGTCTCATCAGCGTATTGCTGACGGCGCCTTGTGGCGTCTTGAGGCGCCATTGGTTCCACCGCCAGTTGACGCGCCAACAAGTCCTTCACGCTGGCAGGTCGCCACCGATATGGGAGTAGCGCCGCCCGATGCGGTGCGGCCTTGGCATGAGGTGCTAGCTCGACCGAGAACCGAACTCGAGCATTGTTGCCGCTGACGTCGGCCGGTGAACTCACCGCCAGCGAGCCACCGCCATCAGCAAAAATCGTGTTGCTACCGACGTACGGATTGCTCCAGTACAGGCGGAGCTCCGCTCCGGTGTTGCCGACGCGGAAGACCACATCGCCCTCGGTTCCGGTCGCAAAGCCTTCGGAATCGGAACTCCAAACCCCGGCTCCTCCGACAACGATGACTTCTGGTGGTACTCGAGCGCCGTTCGCGCCCCAAATACCGCCTGAAAGCGACATTCGGACGCGTGTCATCTGGTAGCCGGTGTTGTTGTCCAGCGTGAGCTCTACTGAGCGTGCAGCCATGGTCGTACTCCTCCACTTTGCTCTGAATTGGGAGGAGAGTGGTCGGACCACATGAATTTGATACACGACTGTCGAAACGGGATCGAAGCGCTCGTCAGTTCAGCCCATCACGTCGTGGATGTAGCACCAGCGCCACGCTTCGCCAGGCTCGAAGCTCTGCATCACTGGGTGCTCGGTCAAACGGAAGTGGTTGGCGGCGTGACGTCTCGGGCTGGAATCGCAGCATCCGACGTGCCCACATGACACGCAGATTCGCAAGTGAACCCAGGGCTCTCCGAGCGCAAGGCATTCTTCGCAGCCCATCGGTGTCAGCGGTTCCGCGGCTGGTGTGTCCACGGCTAGCCGCAACTCATCGCAACGTTCGGTGTGCTCGGAATGGAGCACCAGGTCGGTCACTCGGTCGCCAGAGTCATTCCGCTCCGTTCGCATCAACATCGACTCCTCGATGTCCAGCGATTCCAACACCTTCCTGAGCACCTCGTCAGGTGCGGAGTTGTCGTCCCTTGCGGCGAGCACCATCGTCCGCTCCGCGACGAGCATCTTGGACCGCAGCCGGGCATACAACTCGCTCGGCGTCTCGTCGTGACCGCCCAACATTTCCCACGCTGCGTCTGCGCGTTCCAATCCGATCCGGCGGAGTCGATTCACCACTTCCTGTGGTTCGTCGCCGCCGAGTTCAGCGTCAAGCACAGCCAAACCGGCCGCCGCCGCCTGCTGGTACAGACGGGCCTCGATCAAAACGTCCTGCGCCGGATCCGGGCCAGTCAGGCCGAGGCGCCGCACCACGAACGGCAGGGTGGCGCCTTGGATGAGCAACGTTCCGGCGGCGACAACGAGCGCGATCAGAACAATCACCTCTCGGTGCGGCGTGTCGTCGGGCAGCAGGAAAACGGCGGCGAGCGTGACCGCTCCACGCATCCCAGTCCAGGAGATCACCGCAGGCACCTGCCATGGCGGAGACGGGTCACGGCGGGCGACTCGCTTCGACAGCCATCTCGGCAAGTACGTCGCCGGAAACACCCACACGATTCGCATCACGATGACGCCAACCAGCACGACCAGCGCTGTCATCGCTATTCGGGCACCTGACAACGAACTGTCAGCGAGGTCGCTGATGATCGATCGAGCCTGGAGGCCGATCAGGAAGAAGACCGAGTTCTCGAGCACGAACTGAAACGTCGCCCAGTTGCCGCGTTCCAGCACCCTCGCCTGGGCGGATTGGATGACATGCGACTTGTGTCCTAGCAAGAGACCAGTGACGACAACAGCGAGAACGCCGGACGCATGGATTTGCTCGGCAGCGATGTAGGCAACGAATGGGCAGAGCAACGACACCGTGATGTCGGTGATGACGTCATCGATCCGTTTGCGAATCATCCCAATCACGAACGCGACCACGACCCCGACGGCGACTCCCCCAAACGCCGAGACGGCGAACTCGCGTCCAACTTCCCAAGCCGTCACGCTGCCGCCCATCGCCGCGATCGCTGCCCGCAGGCACACAATCGCGGTTGCGTCGTTGACGAGGCTCTCACCTTCCAGAATCGTGACGACCCGTCGTGGTAGGCCAACTCGGCGTGCAACCGCAGTGGCGGCGACAGCGTCGGGCGGAGCGACAACAGCCCCGAGCGCCAACGCGGCTGCGAGGGGGATCGGTAACAACCACCAGGCCAGCAAACCGGCTCCGATCGTGGTGAACACCACCAAACCAACCGACAGCAGCGCAATCGGGCGAGCGTTGGCGCGAAAGTCCATCAGCGACGTACGAATCGCCGTTGCGTAGAGCAACGGCGGAAGGACGCCGATCAGGATCACGTCGCTACTGATCCGCACCTCTTTCACGCCCGGAAGCAACGATGCGCCCACGCCAGCGACCACCAAGAGCAGCGGCGCGGTCCGACCGAAGCGGCGAGCGACCGAGGCCACCGCTGCGACCGCTGCGACCAACA
>JANOQU010000003.1:0-2964 GCA_031422355.1 Actinomycetes bacterium | reverse complement strand
GCAGCGGGTCGCGGAAGTCACGTGGCAGGTCGGGGAGACCCTCGACGGCGACGATCGCGGCGGCGGCTTCGGCCACAGCGGCCGCTGATCGGCGCCGAGCAGCAAACCCTCCACAGGACGGGTGTGGAGGGTTTCGTGACCGCCCTGCCCGAGCAGCAAACCCTCCACAGGGCGGGTGTGGAGGGTTTCGTGACCGCCCTGCCCGAGCAGCAAACCCTCGGCACGGGTCGTGCCAAGACCTAGCGCCAGGCGAAGGTGGGCTGCTCGAACGTGTCGACCCGCTCGTTGATCCGGCCCTCGAGCGCGACCCAGCGGAACTGGACCAGGACAGCACCCGTCGGGGCGTGGATCAGATCGCCGCCGAGGGGGACCTGGACCACGGGATGCTCGCTCTCGGGGATGTCGACGAACTTCGGAGAATCTGGGCGGCACAACTCGTGGAGGCCGATCCGGTAGGTGAACGCAACCTCGCGCGGATCGGATTCGATGTGAACATCACCGCCGCCCCAGATGATGACTGGCGTGATCACGTAGCCCGACCTGGTCGGGTAGTCGTCGAGTAGGCCGAGCACCGAATGCGGTTCGAGTTGAAGCCCCAACTCTTCGTGCAGCTCCCGGAGCGCCGTCTGCTGGACGGTCTCTCCCGGGTCGCATCGGCCACCCGGCAACGCCCACTGACCCGCGTGGGCACGCAATTTCGCAGCGCGCCTGCACAACAGGAACGCGGCTCCACCAGCAACGCCGCTCATCTTTCCGTCGAGACCGCCCTGATAGCCGGGGATCATGTCCAACTCGCCCGGTGCGACCGGGTGATGGTCCACGTCGTCGTGCCCCTCGACGGAATCCACCAGGACGATTGCGACCGCGGCATGGCGGCGACCGTCCAGGCCCACGGCCCGCCTGTCGTGGCGGGCAATGTTGTCGGTGACGGTCTGGCGAAGCTGATCGTCATAGGGCGTCACGCCTCGATCATGTCAGAGTGATCGCGAACCTCCGTGACCGGTTGACATGACTCGTGTAACGCACAGGCAATCCGGCGAGACGGAATGCACAGGCGGGGCGGCATCCGACGCTGGGCCTCCTGGCGTAGCCTCACCACAAGCTTCGAATCAATGACCAAACGCCCGAAACGATGACCGCGAACACGCTCGCGGAGACAAGGAGTCCAGTCGTGTTCTTCAACAAGAAGGCCGAGATGATCGCCCCCGAAGCCGCACTTCCCGGTCGCACGGACCAGTCGGTGGCGGTGCCAGCTGCCCACTACGTCAATGGCAACCCGCTGCAGGGACCATGGCCGGAGGGCTTCCAGACAGCGGTGTTCGGCCTCGGCTGCTTCTGGGGTGCAGAACGCAAGTTCTGGCAGACCCCTGGCGTCTATAGCACCGCAGTTGGCTACGCCGGCGGGTATACCCCGAATCCAACCTACGAAGAGACCTGCACCGGTCGCACCGGTCATACCGAGGCCGTGCTCGTCGTCTTTGATCCAGCTGCGCTCACGTTCGAGCAGTTACTCAAGGTGTTCTGGGAATCCCACAACCCGACCCAGGGGAATCGCCAGGGCAACGATGTCGGCACGCAGTACCGCAGCGCGATCTACGCGACATCCGACGAGCAGTTGGCGGTAGCCGAAGCGAGCCGCGATATGTATCAGAAGCAACTCGATGCAGCCCGCCACGGAGCGATCACCACCGAGATCGACAAGGCCGGCGAGTTCTACTACGCGGAGCCGTATCACCAGCAGTACCTGGGCAAGAATCCAGGTGGGTACTGCGGTCTCGGAGGCACCGGAGTGAGCTGCCCGATCGGTCTCGGAGCCGGCTGATCCGGTCTTCGCACGGGCCATGCGAGTGTGTCCGTGCCCCTTGGGAAATAGGGACGCGACCCGTAAGGTGCCATCGTCAAATCCCTCGACAGAAAGGAGCCTCTACTGATGAGTGGCTTTCTCGATAAGGCCAAGGACCTGGCCGAAGATGTGAAGGACAAAGCTGAGGACGTGGTCGACAAGATCGAGGACAAGATCCCCGATTCGGTCAAGGACAAGCTGGTCGCCGTCAAGGACAAAGCTGGTGACTTGGTCGACAAGATCGAGGACAAGATCCCCGATTCGATCAAGGACAAGGTTGGGTCCGTCACCGACAAGATCAAAGACCTCATCCCCGGTGGCGACAGCGCCGCCGACAAGGCGGCCGACGCCGCTGGTGATGCAGCCGGCGCCGTCGAAGGTGCTGCTGCGGGTGCCAAGGACGCAGTGTCAGACGCTGCCGACGCGGCAACGAAGTAGCAACGAACCGCCGGTAGGAACCTGATCTCGTCAGATTTTCGGTCCTGTTCGGAACGAGCCGCAGCCGCAGGGCTGCGGCTCGTTCGCGTTCGGTGGTCTGCCCGTGACACAAACAGCGCCCTTGGTGGCGTTCCGTGCCACCCCTTGGCACATGCCAGCACCGAGGGCGTCGTTCGTGTCAAACCGAGGCGAGCGCAGCAACCGAGGCGGGCGCAGCAACCGAGGCGGGCACAGCAGTCAGCGGACCCAGCCGTTGATCGCGTCGCAGGCCGCGGCGATCTGCTCCGCTGAACCGGCATAGGAGAATCGAACCCATGCGTGGCCGCGCATCGTGTCGAAGTCGAGCCCGGGGGTCGAGGCGACGCCAAGTTCGTCGAGCCACTGATTGCACAGTGACATCGAATCGTCGGTGATATGCGAGACGTCGGCGTAGACGTAGAACGCCCCGTCAGCCTGGGCGACATTGGTCAGTCCAACCGCTGCGAGCCCGTCGAGCAGGATTGACCGGTTGGTGCGGTAGGTGTCGACGAGCGAATCGAGATGGTCTTGAGCCTCGAAGGCGGCCAAGCCGACCACTTGCGACACGTGCGGGGCGCAGATGTAGAGGTTCTGCTGGAGCCTCTCGAACGCGTCGACCAACGAGTCAGGACAGACCACCCAGCCGAGCCGCCAGCCGGTCATGC
>JANOQU010000002.1:0-7264 GCA_031422355.1 Actinomycetes bacterium | reverse complement strand
GGACGACACACTGGCCGAGTTCGACGCTGGGCTCGCGTTCGGCAGCCGCCACGGCATAACGCTCGCCTCCGGGCTGGCCTGGGCGCTCAAGGCCGGGGTTCACCTTTACCGGCGAGAGCTCACCGAGGTTGAACGGTGCCTGGACGCCGGCGACGCACTCCTTGCCGCGGGCGGACTTCAGTACGGGATGGACTGGCTGGTGTGGATGCGCGCATTACTCCTCGAGGCACGAGGCGACGAAGCCGCTGCTGTCGAGCTTCTGCGGTCGGCTCTGCAACTCGCCGACGGCCTCCACGTCGGCGCGGCCGTGTCGCTGTTCGGTCCCGACCTCGTCCGGATCGAAGTGCTCCGCGGAGAGGTCGACCGGGCGCGAGATCATTTGGGCATCCTCGAGGTTCGCGACGCCGGCCTCGATCGCAGCAACATCGAGGCGCACATCATCCGGTCGCGAGGACTGGTCGAGCTCGATCCGGATCTGATCGCGGCAGCGCGCGAGCAGCACGGGCGGCTGGATCGACCCTTGGAACAGCTTCTCGACGACGAGGCCAGCGTGCTCTGTGCAGTTCTGAGCGGACGTTCGGCGGATGCCCGGCGGCTCCTCGACGACCTCATACGGACGAGCAACGCGATGCAGTGTCCAGGAATCGGGGACCGCGCACAACGGTTCGCGGCGCAACACCAGATCACGGCGTCGCGGCGGCGAGCGGTACGAGCCGTCTGCGGATGGGACGCTCTCACGGCTACCGAGCAACACGTCGTTCTCCTGGTCGCGCAGGGGCATTCGAACGCCCGGGTCGCCGAGGAACTCCGCATCTCCTCCCGGACCGTCGAGTCCCATCTCTACCGGACCTTCGCTAAGCTCGGCGTCACCAACCGCACGGAACTTGCCGTCGCAGCGGCGAGCAGAAGCTGACGTCGTGCGCGTGTGGACCGACCAGGACTGTTGCACAGGCGCAGGCTTGTGCGTCGACCGCTGCCCAGATCTCTTCACCGTGCTCGAAGACGGCATCGGATACGTCCTTGATGGCGATGCAGTGGTCACCGATGCAGACCACGCGAGCGTCGTGGTGCCATCACGGCTCGAGCGTGACGCAGTCGACGCTGCCGAGCGTTGTCCTGGGGAGTGCATCTATCTCGACGCCGATCACCCGAGCGATCTCGTGCACGATGACTCCGACGTTCAAGACGCTGTCGTCATCGTCGATTCAGTCTGAGGCTTGGTCGTGGCTCGGATCGTGTTCTATTCGATGGCGCATCGAGGCGACGTGTTCCCGTATGTGCCGATCGCATCTGAACTGTCCCGCCGTGGGCATGACGTCACCTTTGTCGTGCCGCGAGAGTTCCACCCGCTGTTCGCCACGGAGCCGTTCCGCTGCGTCCACAGCGGCACCGACTTCTCACCGGTAGCACTCGACCAACACGGCGCCTACATCGCCCGTTGGGGCATGCACCTCAGCGGCGCCGGCCTACTGCGGCTGTACTTCGGCCAGTACACCGTCCCTCACCTCGCAGCCTTGTTCGAAGCGGTCGATGCCGAACTTGCGAATGCAGACCTGCTCGTCTCGCACCCCGCTGCGTCGCTGATTGGCGCGATGTCGTGCGAGCGACGCGGCATTCCATGGATCGTCGGCGATCTGTTCCCGATGCTGGTTCCCACCGCAACAGCCCCTCCAGCCGGGGTGCCCAATCTCGGTCGCCGGGCGAACTCTGCGGTGTGGCGCCTCGGGCAGTCGCGCCTCACCGGTCCGCTCACAAGCCGCCGAGGCTTCGTGGAGTTCCGCCGATCCCTCGGGCTCAGCACCGAGCGCGGATGGAACGTCGCTGGCGCACGGTTGTCGCCGACACGCAACCTCGGCCTCGTGTCGCGCCACTACATCGATCCAGCGCCGGACTGGCCCGCCAACTACAACCTCGTCGGTTTCACATCGTGGCACGGACCCGATGGTGGTCGACTCCCCGCCGACGTCGAGGATTACCTCGACAGCGGTCCGCCGCCGGTCGTCGTCACCCTCGGCACCAGCGGCGCGTCGGCTCGACCGGAGGTCTTCGAGCAGGTGGCTGCCGTGCTCGATGACCTCAGCGTTCGGGGTGTGTTCCTCACCTCGAACACCGAGGTGACCGACCGGGTACGTGCTGCGGGCGTCGATCAACGGCACGGGGTCTGGCCGTTCGTTCCCCTTGCGCCGCTGCTACGTCGCGCTCGGGCCGTCGTGCAGCCCGGCGCCCACGGAACCAACGCGCTGACTCTCGAAGCAGGCCTGCCGTCCGCGATCGTGCCGTGCATGTTCGACCAACGTTGGCACGCGCAACGCCAACAGCGCCTCGGCTCCGGCGTCTGGGTCCGTCGCGAGCGCGATCTCCCGGCCGCTCTCCGACAACTGCTCACCGACGCCGGCTTGCGCGACCGTGCAGCCGAACTGGGAGCGAGGATCAATGAAGAGGATGGCGCGTCCGTCGCGTGTGACGAGATCGAAGCGTTCCTCCGCACCCGGACGTGATCGCGTCAGCTGCTCGCGCTGGCGAGTTGGCTCTGGAACGTCGAAAGATCGAAGTAGTCGCGCCAAAGGACAATCAGGCCGTTCTCGACGACGAACAAGCCAGCAACGGGAATTTCCACCCAACCTCCAGCCAGCTTGAACCGGTCGAGGCGCTCGTTCATCACGGTGCCGCTGTTCAGGTCACCAGACGCGATCTGTTGATGGACGACCCATTCCATCTCGGAGACGCTCTCGAGAAACGGACCCATCGACGATCGGAACGTGTCCTTTCCGATCACCTTCCGCATCGGGACGTTGTCGTACTCGATGTCATCGCTGATCAGCGATGACGCTGTGTCGAGATCGTTGGCAACGATGGCGTCGATGAATTGTGTGACGAGTGCTCCGGGCATCTCCGCACAGTAATTCGTCGACGGTCTACTCCGGCGAGGTCGCCCGTCATGGCAAACGTGGATGCGTGGAAGAATGTCGGTGTGTCGTTGGCAGGCGGTTTGATGTGACGGATCGTCCGTCGGGGACGGTGACGTTTCTGTTCACCGATATCGAGGGGTCGACGAAGCGCTGGGAAGCCGACCCTGATTCGATGCACGTCGAGTTGGCCGCCCACGACGAGGCGCTGCGCTCCGCCGTCGAGAGTCAGGGTGGTTGGTTGTTCAAACACACCGGTGACGGCGTGTGCGCCGCATTCGGATCAGCACGAGCGGCGGTGGAGGCTGCGGTGGTGGCGCAGCGAGGGTTGGGATTGCTGGTGCGGATGGGCATCGCATCAGGTGAAGCCGAACTGCGCGGCGATGACTATTTCGGGCTGACGTTGAACACTGCGGCGAGGGTGATGGCTGCCGGCCACGGCGGCCAGATTCTGCTCGCTGCATCCACCGCCGTCTTGACGTCCGATGTCGAGATGGTCGATCTGGGGATGCGCAGCCTGCGCGACTTGTCGGCGCCGATGCAACTGTTCCAAGTCCGCGCCGAGGGCCTCCGCACCGAGTTCCCGTCGCTGCGGACCGTCGATGTGGTGCCTGGAAACCTCCCCGTGCAGTCGACCAGTTTCGTGGGCCGCGACGATGCAGTGGACACCATCGTCGAGGCAGTCACTGAGCATCGTGTCGTCACGTTGATCGGTGTGGGTGGAGTCGGCAAGACCCGACTCGCTCTGCACTCGGCTGCGGTGCTGGCGCGACAGTTCCGTGACGGGGTCTGGCTGATCGAACTTGGCCCCGTGACAGACGGCAATGGGGTCGCTGCTGCGGTGGCCGCGGTGTTCATGCTTCAGCCCCAACCTGAGCGCACGTGGCAGCAGATCGTGGTGGATGGGCTACGGAGCCGCGAGGTGTTGTTGGTGATCGACAACTGCGAACACGTCCTCGACGAGACCGCTTCCCTGGTGGAAGCGGTCGTTGCCGGGTCGGGGTCGATGTCGGTTCTGGTGACCAGCCGCGAGTCACTCGGTGTTCGTGGAGAATGGGCGTGGCGGGTGCCGTCACTGGCGGGTACGGCCGCAATCGAGTTGTTCATCGAACGTGCCGACGCCGCTGCATCAGGGTTCCGACCCGATCAGGCGGATCTCGTGGTGATCGGCGAGATCTGCGACCGATTGGACGGGATCGCATTGGCGATCGAATTGGCTGCCGCACGGGTGCGGTCGATGAGTCCGACACAGATTCGTGATCGGCTCGATGAACGCTTCCGGCTCCTCACCGGATCCCGACGCTCGATCGAACGGCACCAAACGTTGCGACATGCCGTGCAGTGGTCCTACGACTTGTTGGAACCCACCGAGCAGGCGGTGTTGCGCCAGGTGTCGGTATTCGTCGGCGGGTTCAGCCTGCACGCCGCCACCGCGATCACCGAACTCGATGAGTACGAAGTACTCGACGTGCTCGATTCACTCGTCCGCAAATCACTCCTCCAGGTCGAGCGCGCCGATTCCGAGGTGCGATATCGGCTGTTGGAAACGATCCGCCAGTTCGCCGAAGAAGCGCTCGCTGCCACCGGCACCAGCGACGACACCCGCGACCGCCACACCGACTACTTCGCCAACCAATCCGACGTCGTCTACGAGTTCCTACGAAACGGTTTACCGTACGCGATCACGTGGGTCGACAGCGAGATCACGAACGTGGCGGCCGCATTCGAGTGGGCCACCAGCCGAGGTCACGCCGACGCCGCCGTCCGGATCGCCGCCAACACCCACCTGCTCGCTCGAAATCGGCTCCGGACCGAAACCTTCGGTTGGCCCGAGCGAGTGATCGAATTGGCCCGCCGGAGCAAGTACCGACAACTCCCCCATCTGCTCACCGCGGCGTGTGACGCCGCCACCGGCGTCGGCCGACTCGACGATGCGGCCCGCTACGGGCTTGAAGCAATCGCGCTCAACGATGACACCGACAGCCTCTATGACTTTGACATCGAGGCCTACTACGTGACAGGAATGGCGCTCTTCATGCTCGGCGACCTCGATCGATCGCTGCGCGTTTTGCGCATCGGCGCCGAGCACCCGGCCGACGACCCGGCCCGGCCGAACCTTCTATTCCTCCACGTGCTCACTCATATGGGCGGGGTTGCCATGCCCGAACGCGAGAGTGTCGAAGCCATCGCCAAACTCAAGGTCTCTCCGGTTTCGGCCATGCGGGCTGGCGGGCTGTGGGTGCAGGCCAACCTGGTGGCGCTGAGCGACCCAAAAGCCGCGATCGCTCTCTACCAACAAGCGATCGACGCGGACTCGGGTTCCCGAACGTTGGAAGAGACGTGTCGAGGGATGCAGCTCGGCCTGATCTCACGGACCGGCGATCTCGAAGCAGCATTCACAGGTTTCGCTCACGTCATCGACGCCTGGCAGACCGCGATGGGCGACATCTACGCGGCGAGAGGGTTGGGCGCACTCACCACCTGGCTCGCCGGTCTCGGCTACAGCGAGGGCGCAGCCCGCATATTCGGAGCGACGACCAAGGGTCGGCCAGAAAATTGGATGAACCGGCCGGCCGAAGTCCTAGCGCTGCCAGATGTAATGGGCGAGGCCGCGTTCACCGAGGCGTTCGAGGCAGGTGCTGCGCTGGATATCCGTGCCGCCGCCGCACTCGCCCATCAGTTGCTGGCCCAGGTTCGACACGACCTCGGGCCGCTTGCAGATTCGATCCCGTGAGGGCACGATCGTGCAAGCGGGCTCCAGCCCGCTCACGGGTCGACGCCGCAACCAGAGCCGTGTCGTGACGGTTCGATTCGCGGTGATCGGTGCTGATCATCTCCACCTTTTTCAGATCGTCGACCGGCTGGTGGCGGCAGGTGCAACGGCCGTGGCGCATGCACCCGACGGCGGCCTCGTCGCAAAGTACTCCCGCTGGCGCACAGAGTCAGAGCA
The DNA here is from genome assembly GCA_031422355.1 of Actinomycetes bacterium. Taxonomy (GTDB): domain Bacteria; phylum Actinomycetota; class Acidimicrobiia; order Acidimicrobiales; family Ilumatobacteraceae; genus WLMZ01. Next base: position 1,408 of record JANOQU010000002.1, on the reverse strand, counting down.
GCGCAGCGCCGACGAGATCCTGGCCGACGAATCCATTGCGCTCATCGTCATTGCCGGGGTGCCGTCCGAGCGCGCGACCGTCGCGTTGGCGGCATTACGGGCGGGCAAACACGTCCTCAGCGATAAGCCCGGCGTCACCTCAATGGCACAGCTGGACGAACTGCGCGCAGCGCTCCGGGGACGCACGGGCAGACCGTGGACGGTGCTGTTCTCCGAACGGTTCGAGAACCGCGCAATCGGCGAGGCCGTTGCCATGGCCCGAGCTGGCGCGATCGGCGCGGTCGTGCACGTCGTCGGAACGGGTCCGCACCTGCTGAGCGCAAAGCACCGTCCATCGTGGTTCTGGGACGCCACCGCAACGGGCGGCATCCTCGTCGATATCGGCTCGCACCAGGCCGACCAGTTTCTGGCCATCGTCGTCGGTGATCACGGGCCGTCGGCGTCGGCTCACGTGCGCCTCTCCGCTGTCGGCAACGCAGCATGTCCCGATCATCCGGGCATGCAAGATGTCGGGTCGATGACGTTGGCCGCGAACGGCGTCGTCGGCGACCACCGGCTCGACTATCTGACCGCCGACGGGCTGGGCACGTGGGGCGATGTGCGGCTCACGATCATCGGTACTCGGGGGATCATCGAGGCGCGAGCCAACGTCGACGTTGCGGGTCAACCGGGTGCGGAACACCTCATCGTGGTCGACGCCGATGGCACACGACGCGTCGACGTGTCAGCCCGCCCGGTCGACTGGGCCGAGCAACTCTTCGCCGACATGGCTGACGGCGGGGAACGACTGATGTCGCAGTCGCACGTGATTGCCGTGAGTGATCTTGTGCTCCGGGCCCAGCAAGCTGCAATCACGTGGGGGGACGCATGAACGATCTTCGAGTGGGGGTGGTCGGCCTCGGGATCGGCCAGATGCATCTTCTGGGCTGGCGCGGCGTGCAGGGAGCGTCGGTGGCTCTGGTCGCCGATATCGACGAGCAACGCCGTGAGCGCGCCACGAACGACTGGAAGGTGCCTGCCGTCGACTCAGTCGACGCGTTGCTGGCCGCCGGCGTCGATGTGGTCGACCTCTGCACGCCTCCCTCGATGCATGAGGAACAGATCACGCAATGCCTGGTGGCCGGCGTGCACGTGATCTGCGAGAAGCCGTTGGTCGATTCAGTGGCAGCCTGCGACAGGCTGCGCATCGTGACCGATCGGGCGTTGGCCACCTCCGGCGCGCGACTCATGCCGATCCTGCAGTACCGCTTCGGCGACGGTGCACTTCGCGCCCGCGGCGCCACCAGGTGGAAGCCGATGCGGTGTAGAGCCGACCGGTGAAGCCTGCGTCCACCAGCGCCCGGGCGCGAAGTGCACCGTCGCCGAAGCGGTATTGCAGGATCGGCATCAGCCGCGCACCGGAGGTAGC
>JANOQU010000001.1:0-4613 GCA_031422355.1 Actinomycetes bacterium | reverse complement strand
GTCGTGGTTCCGGTTGCACTCGCAGTCGTCGGGTTGTTCGTGCTCGGCCCGCTGTGGCGTGGGGCGATCATGACCACCTTGATCGCGATCGTGTTGGCGCTCTCGCTGGTGGTGCTCACCGGCTTCGGCGGTCAGACCTCGCTCGCCCAGATGGCCTTTGCCGGTGTTGCCGGATTCGCGTTGTCCAAGCTGGCAATTCGCTGGGATATTCCGTTTCCGATCGCTCCGATTCTGGCAGCGCTGATCGCCACCGTCTTCGGCGTCCTGGTTGGTCTTCCAGCGCTTCGAGTGCGCGGTACCAACTTGGCGATCATCACCCTCGCCGGCGGAGTTGCGATCGCCGAGTTCGTGTTCAAGAACCCCAAATACGTCGGCGATCCCTCGACGGGCGGGGCCAAGGTGCCTAACCCGAAGTTGGGAGGATGGGATCTCGGGTTGATCCTCGGAGACCAAGAATCTCGACCGATCTTCGGCGTCCTACTTGTCGTTGTCGTGCTGGTCCTTGCCGTTGGTGTCGCCAACATTCGAACCAGTGCGTCCGGCCGTCGAATGCTTGCAGCGAGATCGAACGAGCGCGCCGCCAGTGCCGTGGGGATCAGTGTGGCCCGAGTCAAGCTGCAGATTTTTGCAGCGTCGTCGTTCATCGCCGGGATCGGTGGATGTCTCATCGCCTACCGGTTCGGCAGTGTGTCCGACGCGTCCTTTGGAACGATTGCTTCGCTCACGGCTTTAGCCGTTGCCTACCTCGGCGGCATCACCTGTGTCAGCGGTGCAGTCACGTCCGGTGTCACCGCCACCGCTGGGGTGGCCTTCTACGGTATGGCCCAGATCACAGGCAGCCTCGGCCAATGGGAAGCGTTCATCGGTGGCGCGCTGTTGATCCTCACCGCAGTCCTGAACCCCGAAGGAATCGCCGGGGGGATCCGGTCCAAGGTCGCCGCTGCCCGCGCAGTCGCCGCCCGCCAGCACTCATCAGTTGCGGTCGCCACCGGCTGAGCGTCGCTGCACCGAGACGTTCGTCTGGCCGATCTCGAGCCAGCGGTAGAGGTGCTCCCAGAAGTGGCGGATTTTGGTCTCGTTGTAGTTGCCGAACACGACCTGTTGTTGCTCCTGGGCCTTGAGACCTCGTTGCACCAGCGGCAAATTGATCGAGTCCTGCTGGAAGATCTTGGCCGTCATTCCGAGTTCGGGGGCCATCGTCCAGTCGTCGTCGGGGCCGAGTTTGGTCACTGTCGCCGGTGTTGGCCGGTTGTCCTGATCGGCCCACGGCACGAACATCATCACCTCGAAGATCGACTCGTCCGGGTTGTTGCCGTTCGGACGAAATCTGTAGAACAACGCATTGAACACGCCCCAGGGTGACAGGTTCGGGAAGACCGAGTAGTAGATCGAATCGATCATCTCGGAGTCGCTGAACTGTTCCGGATCGACGTCGCCGCCGTACTGTCGCGCCGCGACGGTACGTTGCCGGGCGGCAAGCCACGCTCGAATCTCGCCTGCCGTCTTTGCGTCGGCCGGCGGGTCCGGGGTCGTGATCGGAACGTCCAATAAGGCCTCGGGAGTCGGGCCGCCGATCCACATACACATGTGCGAATCGGCCTGGGTGATGGCGCCGCCGTGCCATGTGCCGTGGTCATCAAAGAGACCTTCGTTGCCATCGAGATCGATCACCCTGATGGCTCCGAGTTCGACTCGTTCGTAGATGTGGCCGTTCATCGGATGGCGATACCGGGCGAACTGTTTGCCGTCGGGGAGACGTTCGTAGTGCGCCATGTTCGCAAGGTGCGGACTCTCGACACCCTGCGGGGAGATGGCCCGCGAGAAGTTGGCGTAGGTGTCGTAGCGGGTGTTCGCATCACCGAGGGTCTCCATCAGGGTGGGGTGGGTTGCCACCACGTGATACGACTCCATGAACGCTTCCTGACAGGCCTTCCAGTTGACCCGCATGATCTTCTCGACGTGGGCCACCTTGACCCGCCGCTCGAACGGGTACGTGGCGAAGTGTTCATCGAGCCCGGCAAGGTGATCACTGAGTGAGCCTGCGTTGCGATCTGGATTGATGAAGACGAAACCCTGCCATGTGTCGACAAGGGCTTGCGGGAGTACGGCGTCAGCGTCGGTGACACTCGGGAAATCCCACCGGCACGGGATCTCCTTCAGTGAGCCGTCGAGGTTCCAGGCCCAGCCATGAAAGGCGCAGCGAAGAGTCTTCGCGCCCTTGCCATGGTTCTCGCGTAGCAGCCGACCTCGATGAAGGCACGCATTGCGATAGGCCTTGATGCCTTCCGCTGTGCGCACGATCAGGAACGACAACTCGGCGATCTCGTAGACGTGGTAGTCGCCGACATCGGGGATTTCTTCCTCCAGGCAGGCCATCTGCCAGACCCGGCTCCAGAGCTTGTCGACCTCCAGCGCGTGGAAGTCGGGCGAGGTGTAGTACGAGGCAGGCACGCGTGTATTGCCGTCAGTGAGCCCGATGCGCGATTCATCGCGCAACAAATCGGTCACCGGGTGCGAGTCGGCAGCGAGCAGTTCAGTGAAGCTGACGCCGGAGGAGCGGTCGGTTCCGTTGGTCGATTCAGTCATGGCCAACCATCGCAGGCGGTTGGTGTTCTGGTCGACCTGGTGACTCCACACTCATTTCGCTGTGTTCGACGTACGGAGCGAGCAGGTTCTCGATTCGCAGTTCTGTTGGGATGTTCTCCGCGCCGATGACTCGGTCGATCTGCTCGTGCAGATGCCAGATCCGCCGCTCCTGGTAGTTCAGGGCGATGCCGCGCAACGCCGGCGACTCCATCGATCGCTGGATCGGTGCCATGTTGAGTTCGTCCTCGGCCATGATCTGGTTGTACTGCTGGCGACGAGCGAGCCAGTGTTCGGGCAGGTTCGCTGAATCGAAACGATCGGCACCGTCGGGTGGTGGCGCGTAGTAGATCCAGTCCAGTCGGGTCGTGTGCTCGTCGACCGGCCAGAACACGTTGATTGGGAAGCCGATCCGACCGAGCGGAATGATCACGTTCGGGAAGATGCTCACCGCCGTACTGGTGCAATCGACCATGCCCGGCACGTCAGCGATTGTCGGGAACGGACCCGGGTCGCGCTCTCGCCAGTCATCCCATCCGGTCATGCCGAGACGTTTGATGTGCTGCTGCGAGAACGGCGTGACCATTCGGCTGTGGCCGTTTGGATACAACCCCATCGCGGCACCGCGGTTGTCGAGGATGCTCACGCCGTCGTGACTATGGATGTGACGAAAGTGGTACACCTCCAGGAAGGCCTCGGCGGTGACTTTCCAGTTGCACGGAATGATTCGAGACTCCCGGTAGACCTCGCGCAATGTCTCGCCGTGGAACGGATCGAGCATCTCGGCGAGGGGGCCGATCCAGTCAGCAAGCGGCTGCGCATCGAGATCGCGGTTGACGAACACGAAACCCGCAGACGTCTCACATTTGGTCTGAGCCAGGCATCGCTGCTGCCAATCGAGATCCACGAAGTCGCGTTCGTCGGGAACCGACACCAGCGTGCCGCCATCGATCTCGTAGGTCCACGAGTGATACTGACAGCGCAGTCGCCGAGCGTTGCCACTGGAGTCGCGGACAACGGGGGCCCCGCGGTGTTGGCAGGTGTTGTAGAAGCAGCGCAGCACTCCGTCGGTGCCCCGCACGATGACCAAAGGCACACCGAGGTCGTCGAACGTGCGGTAGTCGCCCGCATTGGCGACGTCGCTCGCGTGGCATGCGATCACCCAGGTCCTGGGCCACAGGTGACTGTGCTCGAGATCGTGGAAGCGCGTGCTGGTGTGGCGTTCGGTGGGAATGTCGTGGAACCGCGGGAATCCCTCGGGCGTGGCCGCCCGCTGAAACTCGTACCGCATATTCGCCGCGATCCTGTCGATCAGACGCTGGTCCATCATCGCCCGCTCGTCAATCAGCGTGCCCGGCCGCGAGGCCAGTATTGGTCGGTCCGGCGGGCGAATTCGCGAACATCGCCTCGGAATCGAAACCGATGCGCGCATCGGGGACCAGCCTGATGACGACCCGGCCGGGTGTGTCGAGGTGGGCAACGAACGCGGCCTGCGCTGACACGTTGCCGGGCCTCACCTTGGCGGCGAGCAGCGGATAGAACCATGCGAGCGTCTTGGGATCGTCAAGGACCTGCGCGTTGCCCTTGAAGGTGACCGCCTGACTGATACCGATGTCGGTACCCCGACTGGTGATCGCCACGGCCACCCGCGGTCTCGCCTCGATCGCGGTCACCCGCTTGCGCCGGCGCGTGCACGTGAGCCAGAACGCACCATCGTGGTGGACGAAGTTCATCACCACGCCCACGGGATCACCGACACTGGTCGACCACATGAACGTGCACTCTGTCTGCTTGTCGAGCAGTGTCTGCTCGCGTTCGCCGGACAGCGTGAACGTCGAGACGTCCTCATAGTTGTCGGTGTACTCGCTGCTCTGGGCGTGATCAGCCATGCTCATCCTTGAGGTTGCTCGTCCAAGAAAGTATCAGTGCTCGTTCGAGGAAGTGTTAGATAGTGAAGACCGGTTAAGTTTCGTTGCTGGGGTATCAAGACAACGAAGGGGACGGCGATGACCGACAACGGCTCGAGCATG